>CAYRPT010000363.1:0-5035 GCA_964425895.1 uncultured Solibacteraceae bacterium
ATCTCAAGGAGCGCTTCTACGTCGCCAAGATCCCCAACGCCCAGATCGGCTACGTCTGCGACGCTTACGACGGCAACATTGCGCGCGCCATCGACCGTGTGCAGACCATGGGCGGCAACAAGCCGAAGTCGACGAAGAACTATCGCGACGTTCTGGCCGACGCTTCGATCGACGCCGTGGTGGTGGCGACGCCGGAGCACCTGCATCATCGCATGACGCTCGACGCGCTCGCGGCGGGCAAACACATTTACGTCGAGAAGCCGCTGGCCCACACCATTGAGGAAGGTGAGGAGCTCCTGGCGGCGGCGAGAAAATCGAACAGCGTGGTCCAGGTCGGTACCCAGAACCGGAGCAACTCGCTCTACCACATGGCCAAGGACATGATCGACCAGGGCTACATCGGCGAGATTCACTATGTCCGCGCCTTCTGGTACCGCAACTCGCTGCCAAACGACCCCGCCTGGCGGTACGCGATCCCGGGCGACGCCGCCCCGACCAACACCGAGTGGGAGGCCTTTCTGGGACCAGCTCCGAAGCGGCCGTTCGACAAGCGGCGCTTCTACCAGTGGCGGCTCTACTGGGACTACTCCGGCGGCATCTCGACGGACCTGCTGGTGCACCAGACCGACATCGCCAACTTCGTTTGCAGCAAGCGTGTTCCCCTCTCCTGCATGGCCTCGGGCGGCATTTACCGCTGGACGGCCGAGGACGACGACCGCGAGGTGCCCGACTGCCTCAGCGCGATCTACGAGTATCCCGGCAAGTTCCACATCAACTACTCCTGCTACTTTGGCAATGAGTACTACGGCTACGGCGAGCAGTTCATGGGCAACGAGGGAACCATCGAAGTGCTCAACCGCCAGAACCTGAACTTCTACCCCGAGACCTTCCGGGGCAAAGCTCCCGCCCCGATCTCCGAGCGCAAGGAAGTGAAGCTGTTCCTCCCCCGCAACGACAACTACGCCGTCGAAGCCCACATTCGCAACTGGCTGGCGGCCGTGCGCGGCGAGGAGAAGCCGATCGCGCCCGTCGAGATCGGCCAGGAAGCGGCCATCTCCGGTCACATGGCCACGCTCTCTTTCCGTAACAGCAAGAAGATCGTGTGGGACGACAAGACGCGCAAGTACAGCTTCGTCTAAGGAAAAGGCGCCGCCGGCCGCGGGACCGCGCGCCCAAGCGTAAAATCGGATGTCGCCGGCACGGCCCGCGAGCGGGTCATGGCGTGGAGGAACTGGCATGATTATCGTTGCCGCTATTCTGGCGATCTTCGTGTACGGAATGATCGCCGCGATGCTGGGTACCCTGCTGCCCGCCCTGTCCCAGACGTTCTCGCTTACGCCGGAGCAGAACGGCATCATCGCCTTGGCGCAAGGGCTCGGTTTGGCGATCGCCTCCGTGTCCGTCGGCCCTCTGATCGACAACCGGGGCAAGCGGACCGGCCTGCTGCTCGGCCTGGGCCTGGTGGCGGCATCGCTGTTCGGCTTGCCCAACGCGGCGGGTTACGGGATGATCATCGCCTGCTTCTTCGCTCTCGGCGTGGGCGGCGGCATCATCGTCACCGGCGCGAACACGCTGGTGAGCGACGTCGGGCAGACGCGGCGCGCGATGCTCATGAACTTCCTGAACCTCTTCTTCGGCCTTGGAGGGCTGGCTACGCCCTTCATCGCCGCGAACCTGCTCGCCGGCGACCCATATACTCTGTGCTATCTCACGGCGGTGCTAACCCTGGTGGCCTGGGCAGTGCATCTGTTCGCGCCGATTCCGCCGCCCACGGGCGAGCGGGGCTTCCGGTTTGCCGAGGCCGGCGGACTCGTGAGCCGCCCTGCGCTGTGGCTGCTGTCGCTCTTCCTTTTTCTCTATGTCGCCTGTGAAGTCGGCGTGTGGAACTGGCTGCCCCGGTACCTCCAGGCTCAGGGCGTCCCGGCCACCGAGTCGCTGAACATCCTCTCGCTCGGCTTCGCGCTCGGCCTGCTCGTGGGCCGTGTTGCCGTGGCGCCCATTCTGATCAAGATCAAGGCCGAGACGGTGACCCTGGGGGCCGCGGTCCTGATGGCGGCCACCACCTACGCCATGCTGCAAACCACCGAAACCACCATGGCTTGGGTGGCGGTGTTCTGCGCCGGCCTGGCCATGGCGCCGGTATTTCCCACCACCCTTGCCATGGTCGGAGACGCCTTCAGCCGGGCCACGGCGACCGCCATGGGCATCGTGATCACTTTCGGTTGGATCGGCCTCACGGTGAGTTCGCCCATCATCGGTGGCATCGCGGGCGACGATCCGGGGCGGCTCAGAACCGCGCTTCTCGTGCTTCCCGCGTTCTCCGCGGTGATGATCGCCGTCAACGTGGTTCTCCGCCCCGTCCTGGCCCGGCACAAGGCGGCAACGTCCTAGACCGTGCTCGATCCCGCATTCTCGACGAACGGACTGCTGGCGGAGCGGCTGCGCAGCCTGGTGGAAGGCGGCGACGCCGCGGCCGGCGCCGGCGTGTCCGGAGAGATCGAGTTTGAGGTGTTCGCGCTCCCGGGAGCGAACCGCGATCCCAACGCGGTGATCGACGTCGTCGTCACCGTGAACGAAATCAACGACAAGCACGGCACTGGCCCGCTGGTGAAGCGCGTATTTGGCGACCGGCACGACGTCTTCACCATCCGTTCCGGCAACCATTGGGGCGATCACGACTTCGGAAGCTGGAGCGTGTGTGTCCCCCAGCGTGGGCGTCCGCGCCCGGAGTGCTACCGCCGGGCGCTGTCCGCGCTCGGCAACCGGCGCGTGGGCCACGTGCTCTGCATCCCGTTCTACCCGGACGAAATGATCACCGCCATCGCTCTCCGTGACGGCTACCGCGCGAAACTCTGCTCCTGGCTCATGGACGATCAGAACGTGGCCGCCTCGGAAGCGCCCGACGAACTTGTGGGCGAGTATCTTGAGAAGTGTTCCCTCCGGCTCTTCACGCACCCGGAGCTCCGCGATGCCTACGAGCGGAAGTTCGGACGGAAGAGCTACATCCTGCCGGCGATCGTGCCCGCCCGCCTGGTGGCCGCGGAGCTGGTCCCGCCCCCGGAGGCGCGCCGCCGGGGGGCGCTGATCGGCAGCTTCTGGGACCAGGTGTGGTTCGACCGTACCTGCGCCGCGCTCCGTGGCTGCGGCTGGACCATCGACTGGTTCGGAACCAATAAATCGCCTTGGCTCAGGTTTCCTCCGGAGGAGCTCGAGCGGGCGGGCATCGTCTCGCTGGGGTTGGTGCCCGAGGAGATGTTGGCGCGCCGCCTGCGCGAATACCCGTTCGTCATCGTGCCCGCCGGCACATTCGAGAAGCAGGAGCTGAATACCGGCGTCGCGCGCCTGAGCCTGCCGGGTCGGATTCTGTTCGCCGTGGCCACGTCTCATACTCCGGTGCTCGTCCTCGGCAGCGAACAAACCTGCGGCGCCCGCTTCGTCAGGCACTTCGAGGTGGGCGCGGTGGCGCCGTACGACACGGCGGCCATCCGGGAAGCCATCGCGTGGCTCGCCGCCCCCGACACCCAACTGCGGCTCCGCCGCAACGCGGCCCACGTCGCGGATCGGCTCTCGGGTCGCGGCGTCGGCGAGTGGCTGAGGGAATCGATCGAGCGGGGAGCGCCGGCCGATGGCCGGTTCGAGGAACTGTTCGCCGGATACGACACCTCCGGCGCGCTGGCGCCGCTCGACATCCGGGAGTGGCGCCCAGACCGATGAACTACGAATACGACCCTGCGTTCCGGGCCAACGAGAAGCTGGCCGCGGAGCTGATGGCGATGACCGCCGAGGCGGAAACCGCCGCCGAGCCCGAGCCGGATTTTCCTTCCCTCGCCGCCGAAACAGCCGCTCGCTCAGCGCCGTTGAGCGATGCCGACGCCATCGTCGCCCACATCGAGATCAACAACCGCCACGGCGTCGGCGTCCTCATCGAACGGCTGTTCGGCCGCCATCCCAACGTGCTCTCCGTCCGCTCGGAGAGCCACTTCGGCGGGCAACAGGATTTCGGCGCTTTCCACTTGTGCATACCGCAGCCCGGCCCCGCGCGCGCCGCGGCCCGCGAGACCGTGCGGAAGGCGCTGGGGCCGCTCACGGTGCGCCGGATCTTGAGCGTCCCGTTCTATCCGGCCGATGTGCTCAGCACGCTCGCCCTCAAGGACCTGTTTCCCGTGCCGCTGGCAACCTACCTGATGGACGACCAGAACGTCTGCCAGGACGGTATTCCGGACAACCTGATGCGCGAGCTGCTCGAGCGTTCTTCCCTGCGGCTGGCCATCTCGCCGGAATTGGCGGCGGCCTACGAGGAGAAATATGGCCTGCGTTTCTGGCTGATGCCGCCCGTCGCTCCCAGCCGGCATATACTCGACCACCCCCCTGCCGCCGGAAGAGTATCTCGCCGATCCGGCCGCCGGGGCGATGCTCGGCAACATTTGGGGACAGCGGTGGCTGGATCTTTTGAGGGACACGGTTCGCGATTCCGGCGTCCGGCTGCGCTGGCACTCGACCAACCACTTGCGCTACCTCTCGGGCTCGGTCGAGGAGCTGGCCGCCGCCGGCATCGACATTCCGCCGGGACCGCCGCTCGCCGACCGCGAGCTGATCGCGGCGCTGCGTCGCACGGCCTTCGTGGTGGTTCCCACGGGCTCGCTCGATGAGCAGGACGACCGCCGGTTTATCGCTCAGCTAAGCTTGCCCAGCCGGATCCCGTTCCTCGTGGCCACCGCGCACACGCCGCTCCTGGTGGCCGGCAGCGAGCGCACCGGAGCGGCGCGCTTCGTCCGGGAACTGGGCCTTGGCCTGGTGGTTCCCTACGAGCGCGAAGCGTTTCGCAAGGCGGTCGGTGAGTTGACCCGGCCCGAGGTGAACCGCCGTTTCCGGCGCCGGGCTCTCGCCCTCGCGGCGCGCTTCAGCGACGCCGGCGCCGCCGAGTGGATCTGGCAGTCGCTCGAGAAGGGGGAGGCGTTCGACATGCGCTTTGAAGACCTCATGAGAAAGCCGCGGCCCGATGTGGTCGAGCTTGTCCGCGCCGGGAGGAGGCCAT
>CAYRPT010000364.1:0-5023 GCA_964425895.1 uncultured Solibacteraceae bacterium
GGTAAACGGAGACAACAGGCGGCACTCCCCGCCTTTTTCCGCGACGATCTCGACGCGCTCGACGCGGCCCTGCCGGCGGCGAGCGGAGACCAGAAACGCTCCCTGCGCACGGAGCGTAGTGAAGGAGACGTCTCTCCAGGCATCCGGCACGGCGGGGAAAACCTCGATGGCGCCGGCATGGCTGGCGAGCAGCATCTCCTGGACGCCGGCCGCGGCGGCGAAATTCCCCTCCAGGGTAAACGGCCGGTAAGTGAACTTCGAATAGCCCTTGCCGGATTGGTCGCCGTTGCAGTGGAAACTGCTGCGGAGGGTGAAGGCGGTCGAGAAGATTTCGAGGGCTTGCTCGGCGCGCGCGCCGTCGCGGGCCCGGGCGGCGACATTGGCGAGCCAGGCGAAGCTGTAGCCGGTCCACCGGCCGGAGCCCAGGCGGTCAAGGTGGGCAAGCGTCGCGCGGATCGTGCGCCGCTGCGCTTCGCCGCCGCTCCAATCGATGAGGCCGAGAGGATGGATCGCCATCAGGTGCGAAAGATGGCGGTGGGATTCTTCGAGCGGGTAGCCGCGAGCTACGAGCAGGCCGCCGTCTTCGCCGAGCGCGAACTCCGGCAGCTCGCCGAGCACCTTGCGCCAGCGGGAGGCGTCGTCCTGGCGGTCGAGTTCCTCGGCCAGCTCGGCCGCCGCCCCGAAGAGCCAGCGGGTAAGCGCCAGGTCGTAGTTGGTCACCGTGTCGAACCAGGCTTCGGGGCGGTTGTCGTTGATCTCGGGTGAAGAGCTCAGCGGATGCGTGCGCAGGCCGTCCGGGCCGCGCCGGGCGGTGTAGGCTTCGAGGAAGACAGCGGCGTCGCTTACGTATGGGTAGGCGCGCTCCTTCAGAAATCGCCCGTCCGCCGAGTATTTCCAGTGCAGATAGAAGTGTTGGGCAAGCCAGGCGGCGGTGGTGGCCGAGTGCGTGTACTGGCGCCAGCCTCCGATCTGACGGCCGTTGAGGTCGGCCGTCATCGGCACGTTGAGCCCGGGCATTCGGAAGAAGCGCCGGGTCCAGGCGAACGCCGTGTCGCGGGTCTTCCAGAGCCAATCGAGGTAGCCAAGTCCCTCTTCCAGGTGATTTCCGCCATAGCAGGGCCAGTAACTCAACTGGGTGTTGAGGTCGTGATGGTAGTCTCCCTTCCAGGGCGGGAGCTTGCCGTCGTCGGCGGTCCAGACGGCCTGGAGACTGATGGGAGGAGCTCCGCGGCGCGCCGCGGCGCCGAACTTGTACTGTTCAAGGAACCACTGGCGCTCAATGACGGCGTTGGGCAGCGAGACCGAAGAGGCGCGCCAATAGCGGTCCCACCAGTGCGCGTGGGTGCGGTGCATGTCTTCATAGCCGGCCTGGAGGGCTCCGGCCACGAGCGACCGCGCCTGCGCCAGCGGATCGCGGCCCTCGAAAGAGGATGCGATGGACCAGGCGGCCAGCCAGCCATCGCCATCGGGCCGCCAGCCCAGGGCGACCGCGTACTGAAAACCGTCCGCGCCCTGCTGCCGGTAGGCGCGCCAGTTCGCCTCAACGGTCTCCTCCGGGGCCGGTTAGCCGAGCTGCCGGAGATCGCCCGCGCCGATGCCCCCCGCGGCGGCGTCCCGTACCTCGCCGGCAAAGGCCGGCGGCGCCAGGCGGGCCGCCAGGGAGGCCCGGCCGGCGAACCGGATCATGCCCACCGGCTGCGTGGCATGGACGAAGACGGACACCGAACCGTCGCCAAAGCGGAGGCCGGCCGTGGCGGTGCGCAGATCGAGAGCCGCCGACCGGAACGGCGGGTCCAGCGAAATCTCGATTCTGCCGGCGGGGATCTTCGTCGGCGCGGGCCGGCGGTAAGGCTCCTCGTAGACGCGTAGGAGGTCCTTGACGCGGCCCTCGCGGTGCCATTGGCGCATGGTCTCAAAACGATATTCCTCGGACTGGAACTCGGGAACCGGGCGGAGGTCCCAGAGGTCGGCGCGATCCAGCGAGATCTTGAGCGGCTTGCCGTCACCCCACACGAGCGCCCCCAGCATACCGTTGCCAAGGGGCATGGCTTCGTCCCAAACCGTCGCGGGCGTCTCGTATTGGAGACCGTGACGGGCCTCGGGAAGGTGGACCTCCCGGCTGTCCTGGGCGGCGAGCGCCGGCGCCGAAGAAAACACCACCAAGAGGGCGAAGAAGCGCGGCATGATGCCCGAAAGGATATCACGCGGCGCGCGGCTGGAATTCCCGCCCGGCGCGTCGCGCGCGGGTCCGGGTTTTCAGCCGACGGTTATCGTTCGCCACCGCCCGGCGCGGCCGGCTCCCATCCGAACGCCGCCATCATGATGTGGAAAATGCCGGTGTTGGGGAGGAAACCGCGGACCCGCTCCGCTCCCGGCCCCTGGGCGACCACGAGAACCTCCTCGGCGGTGTGGTCGTCATCGCGCCGGACGTTCTCCAGGCGGAGACCGTCGACATCGGCGCCGAACTCGGGGTCGGCGATCTCACCGAGCAGCGGACCTTCACGGTCTCCGTCGTGGATGCGGAAGTCGTAGGAGTGGTCGGCGGTGAAGAGGATCAGCGTGTCGCCGGTGTTCACCCGCCGCACGGCGGCGCGGAGGGCATTATCGAGGGCGACCACACGCCGCAGACCGCGGATCAACGCCTCGGTATGACAGTCGGATTCCACCATAAGAAAGTACCCGTTCGGATTGCGGCTCAAGACATCGATCGCCGCGAGGGTGGCCTGCGTCAGATCAAAGTCGTCCTTGTCCAGCAGGACAGCGGCTCGGCTCGCGCCCTCGGGAATAGCGTCCACGGAACCGTAGAGGCGCGGACCTTTTCGGCCGAGCTCCGCCACAATGTCGACACCCAGCTTTCGGGTTTCCTCGATGATCTCCCGGCGGCCGGGGCCGATGATCACGTCGATTCCATCACCAAATGGGGGGCGGACGACCTGAAGGAAGATCTCGCCGACCTTCTTTCGATCGTTGGCGTGGGCATAGCAGGCCGCCGGCGTGGCCGACGCGACCGAGCTGTTCGAGACGACCCCCGTCGCCAGGCCGCGCTCCTCCGCGTATTCCAGCACGGTCTTCAGCGGCGGACCGTCTTGCTCGCCGCGGACCGCGGCATCCGATTGGGAGATAACGCCGTTGTGGGTCTTGTAGCCGGTCACGATGGCGGTCATGCCGGCCGCGGAGTCGGTCACCCAGCTTGAGGCAGTTGAAGTATCCATGAGGGCGATATGCGGCATTTGCTGGAGGAACAGCCGGCCCGGCTCCTTGTACTCGACAACGCTGGCGGCGTGAAGCGTGGGGATACCGGCGGCGTCCCCAAGAAAGAGAATGACGTTCCTGGCCCTCTGCTGGGCGGCCAAGGGCGCGACACAGAGAAGCAGGCAAGTAAGGCTGCGCTTCATCGGGTTCTCCTGACATTCAAGGTGTGGATCGGTCTCCAGAATCGATTGTCACAAGCTCGGGAGCCGCCGGTGGAAGTGGACCGCACCTTTCCCGCAACTACTTGCGACACCAAGCAGGGGCGAAGCCGCGCAACGAGAATTTCGTTCTCGTTACGTTGCGCCGGCTCTGCTCGCGCTTGCTTCTGGCCTGTGACTTCTTGCTCCTTGCTCCTGGCTCCTTGCTCCTGGCTTCCATATCCCGAAGGGATATCAAGGGCGAAGCCCTTGGCTAGTTAGCGCTCAAAGACGGGACAGTGGATGCCGGCGGTCGCGAAGAGGAAACGAAACACGGTCTCCCGCGATCTGCGCCTGGTAGATGCCCGTGATCATCTCGGTGGTCCAGCGCCCGTCCTCCTCGCTGCACGCGGGCTTCCGGTTCTTCTCGATGGCATCGAGCAAATCGAGGACCATCAGACCGTTCGCAATGTCCACTCCGCCGCCGTGTATCTTGGCCATCGCATCGGGATCCTCCCGCCGCGGGATCTTCTCCCATTGGCTCTTCCGGTCCGGAAACCACGAGGCATCGCGCAACACATGCGGCTGACCCTCGGGGTAGATCGCGTTCGGAAGGAACACCACGCCCTTCGTTCCGATGACTTGGGTCGCGAATCGAAGGGGATGCGTCGCGTCAGCCGCCCTCGACGCGAAGTACGCGTGGAGACCGTTCTCGAAGGCGAACATGGCCGCAATCTGGTTCCCGGCCACCGGACCAACCGGTTCCGTCGGCCTGGTCACGTGCCGGCGGTCCAGTTCCGCGCCGTCCTGCGTCACATGCGCCGCGACCCACCGCGGATCGCCGAGGAATATACGAAACACGTCACAGATATGCGATCCCAGAACCATGAGATCCTCGCCCCCGGCGCGATGATCTTCCTTGCCCCGGCCGCGCAGTTCGTGGATCGTCCCGATGTCCCCCCTGCCGACGAATTCCTGAACCGACCGGACGAAGGGCGAACACCGCATCTGGTGCGCCAGTTGCAGTTTGACCTTGTTGCGCCGCACCGCCTCGACCATCCGGTCGGCCCCTTCCAGGTCCAGCGCGAAGGGCTTCTCCAAGTAGATGTGGGCGCCGGCTTCGGCCGCGGCGGTCACCATGGCCACCCTCTCATCCATCCAACGCGGACCGATACTGACGAGGTCCGGGCGTTCCTTGTCAAGCATTCGGCGGTAGTCGCTGTATCCGCGCTTCGCGCCGGAGCGCTCCATCGCCTTGGCCCGGCCCGCTTCGTCGGGATCGGCGACGGCGGCGACCTCCACGCCAAGAGCCTTCCAGACCACGTCCAAGCCGTGCCCGTAGTTCCCGCGCCCGGTGTGTCCGATCACCGCGGCCCGGTACCGCCTGGCTTGTCCCCACAGGTTCAGTCCCGCGGCAGAGGCCGCCAGGAGCAGAGATCTCCGTCTCATCGCTCACCTCCCGATCGCTGCCGGGGAAGTTATCACAGTTCAAAGGAGCTTTGCTGAGGCGGCGTCGGCGGAGGCCACCGCTCCCACGTGCGCGCTCGCGCGCTCTCGCCGCGCGCCCTCGGCTTCAGCGGCGGGAGCATTTTCTCATCGAAGGATGAGCCTGAGCGGGGGCGGTGAGGGTGGAT
>CAYRPT010000365.1:0-5023 GCA_964425895.1 uncultured Solibacteraceae bacterium
CCCCTCGCCGGAGTGGGCGGCGAACCAGCGTGCCTGCCCGAACAGGGGTTCTTCCAGATCGCCCCATTGGTAGAGGTTCGCGCCTGGATCGGAAGCGAAAAGGGCGCGCAGGGCCGCCCGGTCGCGTGTCTCGGCCAGCTCCATCGGAGACCAGCATAGCCGGGAAGAGGCCGCCGCTGGTATTCTGAGAGTCAGCCAGGGCTGTCCCATCCTCAACGAGCGCCCCGCCCGGCGCGGAGAGCTAAGCCCGTGATCGTAGAGACGAAGTTCGCGCGCTTCGAGTCGCTGTCGCTCGACAGCGGCTCCACTCTTGCGCCCGTGGATGTCGCCTACCAGATGTACGGGGAACTGGACGGCGCGAAGTCGAACGCCATCCTCGTTCTGCACGCCTTCACCGGGGACGCGCACGCCGCCGGAATCAGTCCCGAAACCGGAAAGCCGGGCTGGTGGGACAGCATGATCGGACCGGGCAAAGCCTTCGATACTCAGCGGTACTCCGTGATCTGCTCCAACGTGCTGGGAGGCTGCCGGGGCACCACCGGCCCCTCGTCCGAGAACCCGAAAACCGGCCGCCCGTACGCGATGGAGTTTCCCGTGATCACGATCGCCGACATGGTGCGGCTCCAGAAGATGCTGGTGGACCATCTTGGGATCCGGCGGCTGCTGGCGGTGGCCGGCGGATCCATGGGGGCGATGCAGGCGCTTCAATGGGCCGTCGCGTACCCGGACGCCGTCGCCTCCTCGATGCCGATCGCCGGAACCTGGCGTCACAGCGCGCAGCAGATCGCCTTCAACGAGGTGGGCCGCCAGGCGATTATGGTCGACCCGGACTGGAATGGCGGCGACTACTACGGCGGTAAACCGCCCGCCCGCGGCCTCGCCGTGGCCCGCATGGTGGGACACATCACCTACATGAGTGACGAATCGATGCGCGAGAAGTTCGGCCGGCGCCTCCGCGAGAAGGAGAAATTCGGGTTCGACTTCGATATCGACTTCGAGGTCGAAAGCTATTTGCGGTATCGGGGCAGCCAATTCGTGGACCGCTTCGACGCCAACTCCTACCTGTACATCACCAAGGCGATGGACTACTTCGACGTCTCGAACGGCAGCGGCTCGCTGGCGGCGGCGCTGGAGCCTACGACGGCCCGCTTCCTGCTGATCAGCTTCACCTCGGATTGGCTGTACCCGAGCTACCAATCGCAGGAGATCGTGAGCGCGCTCCGCGGACGCAACAAGGATGTCACCTACTGCGAGCTGGCATCCAACTACGGCCATGACGCATTCCTCGTGGACGTCGGCGAGCAAACGGAGGTCGTGAAGGGCTTCCTCGCGAGCACACATCGGATGGAACAGCGGAGATAGACCAAGATGCCCCCACAGAACCCGACACTCGACGCGGGAGCGGTGCGGGGACCTTTCGTCCGCGAGCTGCTCGGCCGCAGCGACTACCGCATTATCAGCCAGCTCGTGCTGCCCCGAAGCAAGGTGCTCGATCTCGGCTGCGGCGACGGAGCCTTACTGGCCTGGCTGGCCGAGAACAAGGGCGTGGAGGGCCGGGGAATCGAAATCGACCGGGCGAAGGTGCAGCGGGCCATTGCCAACGGGGTCACCGTGTACCAGGGGGACATCGATCAAGGGCTGACGGATTACCCCGATAAGGCGTTCGATTACGTGATCCTGAGCCAGACGCTTCAGGAGACGCGGCACCCGCTGGGCGTGCTCAACGAGATGCTCCGCGTCGGAAATCATGCGATCGTCGCGTTCCCTAATTTCGGACACTGGAGCGTTCGCCTGGCCCACCTGTCGTCAGGCCGGGCGCCCAAGACTCGACTCTTCCCCCACAACTGGTACGACTCGCCGAACATTCATTTCCTGACGGTCAAGGATTTCGAAGAGCTCGTCGGGCAGCAGGGCTGGAAGGTCGAGAGGAAGATCTGCCTGGCGGGCCGCCACACGATCGCCTTCCTCCACAACCTCTTTGCCGAGGTGGCCGTGTTTCTCGTGAAGGCCTGAACCCCGCCCGGGCGCGGCTCAACCCACCATCGCGCCAATATCGATCAGATACACCTGCCGCCCTCCGCGGTGCGGCGAGTCGATGGTCACCTTGCGGCCGTCCGGGCTGAAGCGCGGGTGGGTGTCGCACCTCCACTCGCCCGTGTATTCCGGCGGTGACGCGAAGCTCCCCAGCGGCACGCGGCGGCCGGAGGCGACGTGATAGAGATACACATGCTGTTCGCGCTTCGTCCGGTCGGGGTAGGTGTCGTTCAGGATCCACTGGTTGCCGGGCAGGTAGGTGCAGTGGCCGTTCTCGGTCATGACGCCGCCTCCCACCAGATCGACGCGATTCGTCTTATCCGCATAGAGATAGAAGCCCCACGCGTGCGACGGGTGCCAGGCCCAGGCCAACACGGTTTGGGGATCGCGCCAGATGAAGTGCGAGGTCTTGCCGTACGGGTCGAGGATGTAGGGGTCGGTTCCATCGCTCCGGATGGTGAACATCCGGGTGAGGTAATTGCGGTCGCCTGGCCCTCGCCAGCGGTGCAGGAAGATAAGCCGGGCGCCGTCCGGTGAGACGAGCAGGTGGTTGAACCAATGCTTGGATATGGCGAGGTCGACGCCGGCCGCCGCGCCGGTGAGATCGATGCCGGCGGGTCGCTCGAACGGAATGCGGGCCGCGTCGGCAAAAGAAAACACCAACTCCTCCTTGCCGGTGGCGAGGTTCACGCGCCATAGCCCGTTGTCGTCGGGCGCCGGGACGTTCGGCCGGGGGTCGGGGATACCGGCGTAGCCGTACCCGGGACGCGTGTCGTTCAGCCGGCGGAAATCGGGCCGGACGCCCCAGCGCCCGTCCGGAGACAACGCGTAGACGGGGGCGGGAATGGTGCGTCGCTCGCTGGTGCCGACATCCAGGATGTGGCAGACGAATCGATCCCCGGAGCGGTCGTTCCACAAGACCGAGGCTTCGGAGCCGGGAATCCATTGCAGCATGCAGCCTTGCTGCCAGTTCCAGGCGCGGGACATACCAAGCTCGCGCCACCGGTCGCCGCTTCCGGTGTCGACCACGCCTACCCGGATGACGTCGCCCGGAGCGGGCGACCGGTGCTCGAAGTCCACCTCGTTGGCCAGCACGTAACGGCCCGACGGACTGAACTGGAGCTTGTCGTAGTAGCCGAACCAGTGATAGCGCGGGCCCCGTGTGATGGCGCGTACCGGGGGCAACTCCGTGCCCGGGAGCCAGGCGGCGCCCGCGAGGGCGAGGAAACCGCGGCGGGAGATCGGCGTCATGACCGCCAGTGTAGCGAAACACTTCGGACCAGGTGGCCGCTTCACCGGCAGGACTAAAATGCGTTGGGGAGGAAATCCGTGATCGCAGAATCGAACGTCGCCGCCCGCGCCGGATCGCCAGGCGCGCTGCTCGCCCTGACAGCCCTTCTCTGGTGCGGCATCGCTCCGCCCGCGGCCGCCCGGCCGAACTTTGTGTTTCTCTTCGCCGACGATCTCGGCTGGGGCGACCTCCCGGCCTTCGGGAGGCGGAGCGTCCGGGCGCACGGCGGCTGGATCGAAGGCGGCGAGCTACAGACGCCGCATCTGGACCGGATGGCCGCCGAAGGCATCCGCTTCACGCAGTTCTATGTCGCCAGCGCCGTCTGTTCTCCCAGCCGGGCCGCTATCCTGACATCCCGCTTTCCCGGCGAGACGGGCATTCACGACTACCTGGGCTCCGACGAACTCAACCGCCGGCGGGGCTGCGTGAACCACTTGGACCCGGCGCTGCCGACTGTTACCGGACTGCTCCAGCGGGCCGGATACGCCACGGCCCACTTTGGAAAGTGGCACCTGGGCGGACGCAGCGGGCCTCCTCCCGAGCGTTACGGGATCGGCCGGTACGACAACTGCCTCCGTGGGCCGGACGGCCGGGTGCGCTCGAGTGAATGCATCGCCGACGAAGCCATCCGGTTCCTCGAAGAAAACCGCGGCCGGCCGTTCTTCGTTAACGCGTGGTTCTACGACCCCCATTCCCCGCTGCACCCCACCGAGGAAATGATGGCGCCCTACGCCGCGCTGAACCCGCGCTGGGGTGAACACAAGGGCGCCATGCAGGTCTATTTCGCGGTGCTCACCGAACTCGACCGCCACATCGGCCGGATTCTCGATGCCCTGGACCGGCTGGGACTGAGCCACGACACCGTCGTCGTGTTTTCGAGCGACAACGGCCCGGAAAGCGCGGTGATTCCCTTCACCTCACACTATGGAGCCGCGTCGTTCGCCGGACCGTTCCGCGGCCTGAAGCGGAGCCTATATGAGGGCGGCATCCGGACCCCGTTCATCCTCCGATGGAAAGAAACCGCGCCCGCCGGCCGGGTCGACAACGAAACGGTGCTCGGCGGAGTGGACATTCTACCCACGTTGTGCGCCTTGGCGGGCGTTTCCCTCCCGTCGTCCATCGACGCCGATGGCGAAGATATGTCGAGCGCTTTCCGAGGACAGCCTGTCTCGCGGCGCCGCCCCCTCCTCTGGGAGAATCGCTTTCCGGTCTACGGCCACGTTCTGGGGCGGAGCCCGATGCTCGCGATTCGGGAAGGGAAGTGGAAACTTCTGCTCAACCCGGATCGCTCGCGCGTCGAGCTCTACGACATCCCGGCGGACCCGGCCGAGATCAACAACCGTGCCGCGGAACATCCTGAGATTGTGGAACGCCTCGCTCATGTCGTGATGTCTTGGCGCGAGACGCTCCCGCGGGGGCCGGTGCACCCGGACGCCGGGCGGAACGACTACCCCTGGCCGAAGTAGCGCCCGTCGCCAGTTGCTCCAGGTCCGGGACATAGGCCGCTTTGCATAATGTAGCGATGCCGGTGCGGGGCTGCGATGCCGCCGCCCCGAGCTATCTCCCGCACAGTCTCAATGAGTGAGTAGGGGCCGCATACATAAACATGCGTTCCCGGACCCCGCCGGATGACCTCGGCGATATCGAAAGCGGCGCGGGACGTGTAGAGCTTCACCCGGTCCGTCGCGATTTCCAGCA
>CAYRPT010000366.1:0-5017 GCA_964425895.1 uncultured Solibacteraceae bacterium
TCGGCGAGCTCGTCGATCACGACCAGAATGAACGGCAGCGGCCGCAGCGTCTCCTCGCCCGCCTCTTCCGGCTCGGGGAACAGCCGCCGGGGCTGGTCGAGCATCTTCCGCACCTTGCGGTTGTACTGGTCGAGGTTGCGGACGCTGAGCGAAGCGAGCAGCCGGTAGCGCCGCTCCATCTCGATCACCGCGTTGCGCAGAGCGTTGGTCGCCTTGCGGGGATCCGTGATCACCGGCGTGAGCGGATGCGGAATTCCCTCATAGACCCCAAGCTCCACCCGCTTCGGATCGACCATGATCATGCGCACCTCTTCCGGCGTGGCCCGGTAGAGCGTCGACATGAGCAGCGAGTTCAACATCACGCTCTTGCCGGAGCCCGTGGAACCGGCGATGAGTAGATGCGGCATGGTCTCGATCGCGGCTACCTTGATGCGCCCGTCGACATCCTTGCCGAGCGGAACCGGCAGGCGCGACTTCACCGCCCGGAATTCATCGGACTCGAGCACCTGCCGCAGGCTGATCACTTCCCGCTTGGAGTTGGGAACCTCGATGCCCACCGTGGGCTTTCCCGGAATGCGCTCGATGAGAATCGATTCGGCCTCCAGCCCCAGGCACAGATCATCGGTCAGCGAGGTGATGCGGCTGTACTTGACACCCGCTTCCGGCTTGAACTCGAACGTGGTGACCACGGGCCCATGGTTGATCTGAACGACCGAGCCCCGGACATTGAACTCCTCAAACTTGGACTTGACCGCCGAGGCGATCCCTTTCAGCTCCTGTTCGTCGTAGGTGTTGCGCGCCGGCGCTTCGTGCAGCAGATCCGTCGGAGGGAGCCGGAAATCGGTCTGCGCCAGGGGCGCCGGAGGGGAGAAGGGCTTCGGCTCAATGGGCCGGCTGGCGGCCGGGGCCACCGGGGCTTCCACCGGATGCCGGGGCTCCGGGGGCGCCGGAGGCAGATCATCGAGCGTCCGGATCGGGATCTCGAACTCCTCGTCATCCGGCGCCGCAAGGTCTTCCGGAGCACTCCCGGCGGGATCCAGGAACGGCTCCGCTTCCGGCGTCTCCCCGGAACGGAGCGCGCGCGCCATCCGCTCGGCCCGTTTCCGCGCCCGCTCTTCCAGTCCCTCCTCTTCGTCCTCGCCCGGCCGCGCGGCCTTCTTCCTCCACCGGAATGGCCGCCAACCGGCCCACCAGCTTCGCAGCCGGGACCCCGTCTCCACTGTCCGCTTCACCCCGCCCGGCACGTGAAACACCGAGAATGTCGAGATAAGGTACAGCGACAGCAGCAGGCACAAGGCAAGTGTCAGAACCGTCCCGGGAAGGTTGAGGACCGCCACCAGCGATTCGGCCAGAACCGAACCGGCGATCCCGCCGGGCTCTACCAGTCCTTCGATCGCCGGCAGGCCCGGCACGATGGAGAACGCCGCCGCCAAGGCTAACACCAGCAGCACGCCGCCTATAAGCCGGGTCGTTTGAGCCTGGATCGGGCGCGAGAGGATCCATTTCCAGGCCAGAGCCAGCATGTAGAGAGGCAACAGGAACGCGGACCAGCCGAAAGCCTGCAACAGCAGGTCGGCCAGATGGGAACCGACCGATCCCGCCAGGTTCGCGGCCACCCGCGAACCTGCGGACGTGTTCCATGAGGGATCCGCCGAATGATAGGAAACCAGAGCGAGCGCCAGAAAAATGGCAAGGAAGAGACACACCACTCCTCCCACCTCATTGAGGCGCGCGATCGGAGTCGGACCTAACAGCTTCATCCCGCGGGGAGGCGGAAATAAGCCAGAGCTAGCACAATGATACCAAAGATGATCCGGTACGCCACAAAAAAACTCAGGCTGTGATGCCGGAGGTAGCGGAGGAAGAATCGGATCACCAGGCAACCGGTCACGGCGCTGGTCGCCATACCGGCCGCAAAAGGAATCATCATGCCCTCCGGCACCCCTCCGCGCTCCATGAGATCGAGGAACGCCTTGAGGGCGGCGCCGCCGATCGCCGGCGTGGAAAGCAGGAAGGAAAAGCGCGCGGCAGCCTCGCGGTCGATGCCCCGGAACAGTCCGGCCACGATGGTGATTCCGCTGCGTGAGGTGCCCGGAATGACAGCCAGCGCCTGGGCGAGGCCGATGGCTACGCCGTCACCGACCGTGATATCCCCGAGGGCCTTCGAGCGGCGGCCCACCCTGTCCGCCCAGCCCATCAGCAGACCTACAGCAACCATCATGAAACCAATGACATACGGGCTGCGCAAGGCGGTTTCCACGTAGTCCTTGAGGAGGAACCCCACGATCGCCACCGGCACCGTCGCACCAGCGAGCAGCCACAGCAGAGCCGGGCGCCGCCGGAGCTCAGGATCCGGCTGGAAGCCCAGCGCCAGGGCCTGCGCGGCGATCTGCAGCCAGTCGCGAAAGAAGTATGCACAAACCGCCGCCAGGGTTCCGAGATGCAGCGCGATGTCAAACGTGAGCCCCTGGTCAGGCCAGCCCAACAGCCACGGCGCGAGCGCCAGGTGGGCCGAACTGCTGATGGGAAGGAACTCCGTAAACCCTTGGACGACAGCGAGAAGAACCGCCTGCAAAAGCGACATAATAACAAGTAAGCCATCGTACCGCACCGCCCCTCATGCGTAACACCAAGATCGTAGCCACCCTCGGCCCCGCCTCCGAAGATCCCGAAATGATTCGCAAGCTGATGGAGGCGGGCGTGGACGTGTTCCGGCTGAACGCCTCCCACGGCTCGCAGCCGGAGCACGAGCGCAAGATCCTGGCAGTGCGGCAGCTTGCCGAGAAGGCGGGAAAGCCCGTGGGCATCCTGCTGGACCTCCAGGGACCGAAGATACGGCTCGGTGAGTTCGAAGGAGGCGGCTGCGTCCTCCGGCCAGGCGACCTGTTCACCATTACGACCGAGGAGATCGCCGGAAACGCCCAGCGCGCTTCGGTGAACTACGGGAAGTTCGCCGAAGACGTTAAGCCCGGCGACCGGATTCTCATCGCCGACGGAAGCGTCGAGCTGAGCGTGGTCGACACCGACGGAACGGCGGCGCGCTCCCTGGTCGTTACCGGCGGCTTCGTAGGGGATCGCAAGGGCGTCAATCTGCCCGGCGTCCAGGTGAGCACGCCGTCACTGACCAAGAAGGACATGTCGGACCTGCGCTTCGGCCTCAGACTGGGGGTCGACATGGTGGCGCTCTCGTTCGTCCGGAAGCGCGACGATGTCCTCCGGCTGCGCCTGTTCCTCGAGGAGCAGGAGGCCCACCTGCCGATCATCGCCAAGATCGAGAAGCCGGAAGGGTGGGACAACTTCGATCAAATCCTTGAAGAATCCGACGGCGTGATGGTGGCCCGGGGCGACCTCGGGGTCGAGCTGGCGCTCGAAAAGGTGCCGAGCATCCAGAAATCAATCATCGAGCGCTGCCGCCGGGTGGGAAAGTTTGTCATCACCGCCACCCAGATGCTGGAGTCCATGGTCTCCAACCCGGTGCCGACGCGGGCCGAGGTCTCCGACGTCGCCAACGCCATCCAGGACGGCACCGACGCGGTCATGCTGTCCGCCGAGACGTCAACGGGCCGCTATCCGGTCGAGGCTGTCAAGATGATGGCGCGCATTGCCGTGGAAGCCGACAACGCCTACCAGGCGGCCGGGTTCCGGCAACTGACGGTCACGCCGAACCCGAATCCCTCGGAGATCGTCGCCGATGCCGCCTACCGGGCGGCCAGCATCGCCAAGCCGGAAGCGATCGTGGCCTTCACGGCCAGTGGCTACACGGCGCGGCTCGTGGCCCGTTACCGCCCGCCGGTGCCAATCTACACCTTCACTCCGAGCGAGAGCGTGGTCCGCCAGTTGTCGGCGGTCTACGGAGTGCGCCCCGTATGGGTGGAGTCGACGCGGTCGTCCGACGAGCTACTGATCGAGCTCGATCAGCTCCTCCAGACCAAGGCCGGGCTGAAGCTGAACGATAAGGTGATCATTCTGGCGGGCCTGCCGATGGCCAAGATGGGCCCCACCAACGTGATGAAGATGCACCGCGTCGGAGAGCTGCGGTAGGCGGCGAGACCGGCCGGACAGCGCAACCGCGGCTGGGGCGGCCGCGTCCCACAGGATAGAGGGCCTGCGTGCCGGGAAGCGGAGTACACTGTGAAGAAGAGGAACGGCGGGGCGCGCTCATGAAGAAACTCACATCGATTCTCACGCTCGTCCTGGCCATCGGCTTGGTGGTGCCCGGGGTGGCTGACGATAGCAAGAAGAAGCCAAAAGACGATGTTTCCAAGATCGGGGAGAGGGACGTCGACGGGAGCGTCAACCTATACTCCATCGAGAAGGAAATCGCCATGGGGAAGCAGTTCGCCGACGAGATTGAGCGACAGGCCAAGATCGTCGACGATCCGATCGTTGCCGAGTACATCAACCGCGTAGGGCAGAACCTGGCGCGGCACTCCGACTCCAAGCTCCCGTTTCAGTTTAAGGTCGTCATCAGCCCCGAGATCAACGCGTTCGCGCTGCCCGGGGGCTTTTGCTACGTCCATACCGGGCTGATTCTCGAGGCGGAGACCGAGGCGGAGATGGCCGGCGTGCTGGCCCACGAGATCGCGCATGTCGCGGCCCGCCACGGCACCCGCCAGGCCACCCGCGGGCAGATCGCGAACCTCGCCACGATTCCACTCATCATCTTCACGGGCGGCTGGGGCGGTTACGCGGTCCAGCAGGCCGCCGGCCTCGCCCTGCCGATCGCGTTCATGCAGTTCTCCCGCGCCTTCGAGCGTGAAGCCGATTTCCTCGGCCTCCAGTATCTTTACGCCGCCGGCTACGATCCCACCGCCTTCGTGGACTTCTTCGAGAAGCTCGCGTCGCTGCAGAAGACAAGGCCCAGCGCGCTTTCCGAGGTCTTCCGCAGCCATCCCATGACGGACGACCGGATCACGGCCGCCCAGACCGAAATGGGACGCATTCTGCCGTCCAAGCCTGAGTACCTGGTGAATACCTCCGAATTCCTCGAGGTCAGGACGCGTTTGACGGAACTCCT
>CAYRPT010000367.1:0-5016 GCA_964425895.1 uncultured Solibacteraceae bacterium
TACCGTTTGCTCCAGGAGTATTTCTGCGTCCCGGAGAAGTTTCTGTTCTTCGAGCTTGGCGGGCTCGACGCGCTGCGCGCCGCCGGCTTCGGCCCCGCCGCCGAAGTCATCTTCCTCCTTTCCCCATTTGAGCGCCCGGACCGCCATCAGATGCTCGAGGTCGGCGTGTCGGGGCAGACGCTGCGGTTGAACTGCTCACCCGCCGTCAACCTTTTCCCCCAGACCGCCGAGCCGATCCTGGTGGAAGGCCTCAAGTACGAGTACCCGATCATCCCGGACGTCCGCCGCCGGCAGTTGATGGAGATCTACTCGGTGGACGAGGTAGTCTCCACCAAGCCCGACAAGACCGACATCCTGCGTTACGAGCCGTTCTTTGCCTACCGCCATGCCGGGGCGGGCAGCGCGAAGGCGTTCTGGCACACGCGCCGCCGGCCCTCCCCACGGACCAATGACCCTGGAACCGAGGTCTATCTCTCGCTGGTGAACCTGTCCGGCGAGCTCGAGAAGCCCGAGACGGAAACCGTGACGGTACGCTGTACGTGCACCAACCGCGACCTGCCCTCGCGGCTCCCGTTTGGCCGGGAGTCCGGGGACTTCGAGCTCGAGGGAAATCCGGCCATCAAGCGAATCGTGGCCTTGCACAAGCCCAAGCCCCCCGTGCGCCCTCCGCTCGGCAAGGCCGTTTTCTGGCGGCTCATTTCACACCTGTCGCTGAACTACCTGTCCCTGGTGGAAGAGGGCCACAAGGCGCTCCAGGAGATCCTGAAGCTCTACGAGTTCACCGGCTCGGCCTATCTCACCAAGCAGATTCAGGGCATTGTCTCGGTTTCGTCCCAGGAGCACTTCGCTCCGGTCCGCTCCGGCGCCGGCATCGTCTTCGCCCGGGGCCGCCGGGTCGAAATGCAGTTTGACGAGGACCAGTTCGCCGGCGGCGGCGTGTTCCTGTTCGCCAGCGTTCTCGAGCGTTTTCTGGGCCTCTACGCCTCGATGAACAGCTTCAGCCAATTGGTTGTGCATACGAAACAGCGGCGGCTGCCGCTGCGGGAATGGGCGCCACGCGCCGGGGAGCAGATCCTGCTGTGAGCGCATCCGCCATCCTCGGAGCCATGATCCGGAGCCCGTACAGCTACGAGTTCTTTCAGGCCGTGCGGATACTGAAACGCGCGGTGCCCGGCGCCCCCCCCGGCGGCTTCGCGCCTCCCGGACGCGAGGTGGTGCGTTTCGGCGCCCATCAGTCCCTCGGTTTTCCGGCCAGCGAGATTCAGACGCTGACGGCGCCGGCCGAAGGCGGTCCGCCGCGCATGGCGGTCAACTTCATGGGCTTGACCGGCCCGATGGGAGCGCTTCCGACCGTGTATACCGCGTTCGTTCTGGACCGGCTCCGGGACCGCGACCCCACGATGCGGGATTTCTTCGACCTGTTCAACCACCGCATCATCTCGCTCTTCTATCGAGCATGGGAGAAGTACCGCTTCCCGGTGGTCTACGAATCGGGTGACCGCCGCGGGCTTTATCATTACCTGCTCGACCTGCTCGGCCTGGGAACGCCCGGCTTGCAGAGTCGCCAGCAGGTCGCCGACGAGACGTTCGTGTACTACGCCGGCCTGTTCTCGCAGCGCCCCCGCTCCGCGGCGGCGCTCCGGCAGATCCTGGCGGATTACTTCGAGGTGCCCGTCGCCATCGAGCAATTCGTCGGCGCCTGGTATCCGCTCAACCGGACGGACCAGTGCGAACTCGCGGACACTCCGAGCTTTCCCGCCTCGCTCGGCGAGGGGGCGATTGTCGGCGACGAGGTGTGGTACCAGCAGTCCCGCGTCCGGATCATCCTGGGACCGCTGAGCCGCAGGCGATACCTGGAGTTCCTGCCGGGCGGATCGGCCCACGGGCCGCTTCGTGTGTTGACGCGTTTCTTCGGCAACCGCGAGATCGAGTTCGAGGCGCGGCTGGTGCTGAAGCGCGAGGAGACCCCGGGTTGTGTGTTGGGCGCCGCGGGCGACAACACGCCTCGGTTGGGCTGGATCACCTGGGCGAACTCCGCGGGGATGAATCGTGATCCGGATGACACGGTACTGCTGTTGTAGGACACGGGCCCGGCCCGCATCCGACTTGACCTCGGCCGCCGCCGGGTGCAACATGAACTGGGGCCTGAACAAGAGCCGGGAGGAACGACGATGAGTATCAATCTCAAGTCATTGATCACCAAGCTGAACGGCGCGACGCGGAACGCTCTGGAGGCCGCCGCCGGCCTCTGCATGTCGCGCGCGCATTACGACATCGAGATCGAGCACTACCTGCTCAAGCTGCTGGATGCGGACGGCTCGGATTTCGCGCCCATCCTGCGTCACTTCGAGATCGACGGGTCCCGGCTCTCCAAGGAACTCACTCGCAGCCTCGACAAGCTGAAGTCAGGAAACGCTCGCACGCCAGCCTTCAGTCCGACGATCGTCAAGATGCTCACCGAGGCCTGGACTATCGGCTCGGTTGATTTCGGCGCCGGTCAGATCCGCACCGGCCACACCATTCTCGCGCTGGCCGCCAACGACGAACTCTCCCGCCTGATGAAGGAAGTGAGCCGGGAGTTCCCGCGGATCGAGCCGCAGGAACTGCGGCGCGACTTCGACAAGCCCCGCGCCCCGGCGCGGGCGGCCGCCGCCCCCTGGGCGGCCGACGCCGCGCCGGGTGGGCCGGCTCCCCGGCCGGGAGGCAAGACGCCCAACCTCGATCAGTTCACCGCCGATCTCACCGAAGCCGCCCGCCAGGGCAAGATCGATCCTGTCCTGGGCCGGGACTTTGAAATCCGCCAGATGATCGACATACTGCTCCGCCGGCGTCAGAACAACCCGATTCTCACCGGCGAGGCGGGTGTCGGTAAAACCGCGGTGGTGGAGGGGTTCGCGCGCCGCGTGGCCGAGGGCGACGTTCCTCCGCCGCTTCGCAATGTCACGATACGGACGCTCGATCTCGCGCTCTTGCAGGCGGGCGCCGGCGTCAAGGGGGAGTTCGAGAACCGTCTCAAGGGCCTGCTCGAAGAGGTGAAGGCCTCACCAACCCCTATCATTCTGTTCATCGATGAGGCTCACACGATGATCGGCGCGGGAGGCGCGGCCGGCCAGGGCGACGCGGCCAACCTGCTCAAGCCGGCGCTGGCGCGCGGCGAACTTCGCACGATCGCCGCCACCACGTGGTCCGAGTACAAGAAATACTTCGAAAAGGATCCCGCCCTCAGCCGCCGGTTTCAGGTGGTCAAGGTGGAGGAGCCAGTCGAGGAACAATGCCTGGTGATGATGCGCGGCATTGTCGGCTCCCTGGAGAAGCACCACCAGGTCCGCATCCTGGATGAGGCGTTGGAGGCGGCCGTGAAGTTGTCGCACCGGTACCTCGCCGGCCGTCAGCTCCCCGACAAGGCCGTCAGCATTCTCGATACCGCCTGCGCTCGCCTGTCGCTCAGCCAGAACGCCACCCCGGGCCCTATCGAAGATGCAACGCGGCAGTTGGACGACCTCAACGTGCAGGAGCGCGTGCTCAAGCGCGAGAGCGCCGTGGGCGGCGACCATGCGGAACGTCTCGCCGAAATTGCGCAGAAGAAAGTGGAGGTGCAACGGCGCCTCGACGAACTGAATGGCCGTTGGGAGAAAGAGCGCGAGCTGGTCGGCCGGATCCGCGAGGTCCGGAATCAGCTTGAAGCATCGGCCGAGGGCGGCGCTCCGCCGGCCGAAGGGAATCCGCCCGCGGCCGCTGCCGAAGACGGCGCCGCCCTGCGCCGGGAGATGGAGGAGCTCGTGTTAAACCTCCAGCAGGTGCAGGGGGAAACGCCTCTCATGCGGGTCACCGTCGATCAGCAGATCGTCGGCGAAGTGCTCTCCGGCTGGACCGGGATCCCGGTGGGCAAGATGGTGAAAGACGAGATCGCCACCGTCCTGTCGCTCGGCGACCTCCTCGGACGGAGGGTCATCGGCCAGGACCACGCGCTCGATTTCATCAGTCAGCGAATCCAGACCTCGCGCGCCAGTCTCGACGACCCCGGAAAGCCCGTCGGTGTCTTCCTCCTCGTAGGGCCCAGCGGCGTCGGCAAGACGGAAACCGCGCTCGCGCTATCCGACCTGCTATACGGTGGGGAACGGAACGTCATCACCATCAACATGTCGGAGTTCCAGGAAGCCCATACCGTCTCCACGCTCAAGGGCTCGCCTCCGGGCTACGTGGGCTATGGCGAAGGCGGCGTATTGACCGAGGCCGTTCGGCGCCGGCCCTACGCGGTCGTGCTTCTGGACGAAGTCGAGAAGGCACACCCCGATGTGCTGGAGCTGTTCTACCAGGTATTCGACAAGGGCATGATGGAGGACGGCGAGGGCCGCGAGATCGACTTCAAGAACACCATCATCCTGCTCACGACCAATGCCTGCACCGACGCAGTCATGAAGCTGACGGCCGACCCGGAAACAGCACCCGAGCCGCTGGCGCTGGCGGCGGCCCTCAAGCCGGAGTTGAACAAGATTTTCAAACCGGCCTTCCTTGGCCGGATGCTGGTGGTTCCGTACTATCCGATCCGCGACGAAGCGCTCAAGCGCATCATCGAGCTGAAGCTGGCAAAGATCAAGCGGAGGTTGAAGGAGAACCATCGCATCGACATCCTGCACGACGAGGCTCTCGTCGAGGAAGTCGCCAAGCGCTGTACCGAAGTGGAGAGCGGCGCGCGCAACGTCGACAACATCCTGACCAATACCTTGCTGCCGGACATCGCCCGCCGGATCCTCGGCAAGCTGGCCGCCGGCGAGCCGCTCACTTCCGTCCATGTGCGCGTCGGCGAGGACGGCGCCTTCGTCTACGAGTAGCGCCGAAAGATCGCCATGCCCCCGAACGTCTCAGGCAGAATCCCGGGAACCGTGGGACGATTCCGCGCCCCCGCCGGCGCGGCGGGTCTCCGGAGGCCTGGCGCCCAGGGCCGGTGGGCCGGGGGCGGAGCCTTAATCGCCGAGGTGAGTGGCGGGGCTGGCGAGGACACAGCCACCGACGCTA
>CAYRPT010000368.1:0-5016 GCA_964425895.1 uncultured Solibacteraceae bacterium
CCGGGAGGAAGCGAACGCTTGTCGTCTAGAGTTTGGAGTATCGTCATCTTCGCCGTGGTCGTGGCAGCGATCGCCGGCGGCGCCTACTACTACAAGCAGGGAGCTGCGGAGAGGGCTGCGGCTAAGGCCGGGGGGCCGGGTGGCAGGCCGGGCGGAGGGAGGCCTGGGGGACCTGGCGCGCGGATCATCACCGTGGACGTCGCGACGGCTGAGAAGGGCACCATCCGGGAGAGGCTGCTGCTCACCGGTGCTCTGAAGCCCAAGGAGCAAGTCGATGTCACACCCAAGTCGACCGGCCGGGTGGAGAAGATCCACGTTCACATCGGCGATGTGGTGAACGCCGGCGACCTGATTGCGGAATTGGAGCGGGACGAACTGGAGCAGCAGGTGCGGCGGGCCGAGGCGGCGATCGAGGTGGCGCGAGCCGCCCTGGCGCAGCGCAAGGCGGAAATGGCCAACGCGGCCACGATCTTGGCGCGCGCCGAACAGTTGCGGCAGGAAGGGCTGATTTCTCCGCAGGATTACGAGATGCAGAAGACGCAGGCCGACGTGGTCCGCTCCCAGGTGAACTTGAGCGAGGCGCAGTTGCGGCAGAGTGAGGCCGAGTTGAAGGAGCTGAGAATTCGCCTCGACCAGACCCTAATCTATGCGCCCATCCATGGCCAGGTGGCACTGCGTTATGTAGATGTGGGGGCCCTGATGGGGCCGACTACGCCGCTGGTGCGGGTCGTCAATCTCCGGACGATGGTAACCGCGGCCAACGTGCCGGAGCGGGACGTCGGGAAGCTGCGGGTAGGAAACGCGGCCCAAGTAAGGGTCGACGCGTTCGGCTCGCAGGTGTTTTCCGGCAGGGTGGCCCGGATCGCGCCGGTGCTCGACGCGGCCACGCGAAGCGGCAGCATTGAGATCGAGATCCCCAACCCCGGCAGTTTGCTCAAGGCGGAGATGTTCGCCCGGGTGGAACTGGATCTGGCGACGACCCGCGACGCGACGCTCATCCCACGCGAGGCGCTCGTTTACCGGGGCACGCAGCCCGGCGTTTATCTCGTGAAGGAGAGCCGTCCGGAATTCCGGGCCATCGAAACCGGGCTGACCGAGGAGGGCAAGGTCGAAGTCCTGGCGAACCTCGAGCCGGGAACGGAGATCGTGGGCCAGGGTTCAACCATGATCGGCGAAGGAGACCAGATCCGTTTCTTGGGCCGCGGGAACCGCGGGCAGGGGCCCGAAGCCGCCCCGGCCAACCGTGCGGACAGCGCCGGGGCGAGCCCGTCTTCCGCCAGTCGCCGGGACGTCCGCGATGTGGCGCGGGCGCCGGGGGGTGGCGTCCCGCCGGCCGCCGCGGCGGCGCAGTGAACCGTGGGCCGTCCGGCCGTGGCATAGATTTCAGAGGGAGTCGCAGCACATGAATCTTCCGGATTTTGCGATTCGGCGGCCGGTCACCACTCTCATGGTGACCTTGATCGCCGTCCTGCTGGGGGGGATTGCGTTCGTCAGAATTCCGGTGGACCTGATGCCGGAAACCGTGTATCCGACGTTGAGCGTCTCGGCCACCTACGAGGGCGTGGCGCCGGAAGAGATGGAGACGCTGGTAGCGCGCCCGCTTGAGGAAGCCTTCGCGGCCGCTCCGGGCGTGGAGGAAATCACCTCCACGTCCACCGAGGGACAGGCCTTCGTTCGCATCGGCTTTGAGTACGGGCAGAACCTGGACGAAGCGGCCAACGAGCTTCGTTCCCGGCTGGATCGCCGCCGTTCCACGCTGCCTGAAGAAATGGATCCTCCTGTCATTTACAAGTTCGACGTCTCCCAGTTTCCGATCATGTTCCTGACCGTCGCCGCGGACGACATGGGGCCAAAGGAGCTGCGGCATTTCGTCGAGAAGAGCATCCAGTACCGGCTCGAGCGCGTGCCGGGCGTCGCCCAGTTCACCGTCCGCGGCGGACTGCGGCGTGAGATCCACGTGAGCCTCGATCTGAAGAAACTCCGGGCGCTGGACATGGACGTCGGACAGGTGGTCCAGATCGTCCAGAACGAGAACCTCAACCGGCCGGTGGGCCCCGTCCGCGAGGGACGCTTCGAAGTTCTGCTGCGTACCCAGGGGGAATTTCACAACCTGGAGGAGATCCGCGGCATCGTGATAACCAACCGAAACGGGGTGCCGATCTACCTGCGCGACATCGCGACCGTGGAGGACTCCCACGAGGAAATCCGCTACCTGGTGAGCGTAAACGGTACTCCGGCGGTTCGGCTTTTCGTTTACAAGCAGTCCGGCGCAAACACGGTGAAGGTTTCCGACGCGGTGTGGAAAGAGGTGGACCGCATCCACGAAGACTTCCCGAACATTCACATTTCCACCACGGGGGACACGGCCGAGTTCATCCGGCGTTCGATCGCGAACCTGGAGCAGGCGGCGGGGCTCGGCGCCGTCCTGGCGGTGGCGGTGCTGCTGTTTTTCCTGCGAAGCTTCGCGAGCACCCTGATTATCGGCACCGCGATTCCCATCGCGGTCATCTCGACGTTCGCCCTCATGTACTTCAGCGGTTTCACGCTGAACACGATTTCGTTCGGCGGCCTCGCCCTGGGTGTGGGGATGCTGGTGGACAACGCCATTGTGGTGCTGGAGAACATTTACCGCCACCGGGAGCAGGGCAAGAACCGCCAGGAGGCCGCCCGGATCGGATCGAGGGAAGTGGGGATGGCGATCACGGCGTCCACTTTGACGACGGTGGCGGTGTTCGTACCGGTGTTGTTTATCAGCGGCATCAGCGGGCAGCAGTTCAAGCAGTTGGCTTGGGTGGTGTCCTTCTCCTTGATCGGTTCCCTGGTGGTAGCGCTGACCGTGGTGCCGATGCTCTGCTCCCGCTATCTCCCGCGGCCGGTGCATCCGCGGGAACGCCGGGGAGTCGCGGGCGCGCTCGACCGGTCGGCCTTCGGGCTCCTCGAGATGCTGACGCGTAGTTACGGACGGGGGCTCGGCTGGGCGCTGAACAACAGGGTGAGCGTTCTTCTTTGTGGGGTATTCCTGTTCGCGGTGGCCGTGTATCTGGTTCCTCTGATCGGTGTGGAGCTCCAGCCGGAGGTGGACGAAGGCGAGGTGCGGGTCTCGGCGGAACTGGAGCCGGGAACGCGGGTGGAGGTCACCGAATCCGTTGTGCAACGGCTGGCGGCGATCGCCAGAGAAAAGGTCCCGGAGGCTAAGTTCATCCAGGTGGAGGCCGGAGGTTCCAGCCCGTTTCGTGGGGGAGGACAGAACCTTGGCGAGATGAGGATCTCGCTGGTGCCACAGGATCAGCGGGAGCGGTCGGCGCAGGAGATTGCCGCCGAGCTTCGCCGGTCGTTCCAGGTCGAGCCGGGCGTGTCGGTGCTGGTTCGGTCAGGCGGCGGGATGTTCTCGCGGATGAGCCGCGCCGGAGCGGGAGAAGGCGACCGGCTGGAGGTCGAGATCCGCGGCTATGACTTCGGCGTGCTGGCCGACCTGGCCGATCAGGTCCGGAAGCGAATGGTGGCGATTCCCGGTGTGACCGACGCCCAGATCAGCCGCAAGCCGGGTCTTCCGGAAATGCTGGTGCGAGTGGACCGGGCCAAGGCCTCGAGCATGGGACTTAACGTCTCCGATGTCGCCGACACGATGGAAACCGCGGTCGGCGGCCGCCGCGCTTCGTTCTACCGTGAGCAGGGAGATGAATACCAGATCCTAGTGCGGCTGCGCGAGGAAGACCGGATGGCCGTCGGGCAAGTCGGGCAGATTCCGATCACGACGCCGGGCGGCCGGACGATTCCCGCCGAGAGCATCGTGAGGCTTCAGCGGCAGGAGGGTCCGGTGTCGATCGCGCGAGCGGACCAGGAGCGCGTGGTGGCGGTTTCGGGCTCAATCGAGGGGCGGGACCTGGGCAGCGTCGTCGAGGATCTGGACGCCTCGCTGCGCGAGATGGACCTGCCGGCGGGCTACGAGCTGTCTTACGGCGGCGAATGGGAAGAACAGCAGAAGGCGTTCAACGAACTGACGTTCGCGGGGATTCTGGCGCTGATCCTGGTGTACATGGTGATGGCGTCGCAGTTTGAGTCGCTGCGGGACCCGTTCATCATTCTTTTCTCGATTCCGCTGGCGCTGATCGGCGTCACGGCGCTCCTGCTGGCCACGAACACCACGTTCAACATTCAGGGATTCCTGGGCGTGATCGTGCTTGTGGGAATCGTCGTGAACAACGGCATCGTGCTGATCGATTACACCAACCTGCTGCGGCGGGAGTATCACCTGCCGCTGCGCGAAGCGGTGTTGCAGGCTGGCCAGAACCGCCTGCGGCCGATCTTGATGACCACGATCACGACGGTGCTGGGCCTGGTCCCGATGTCGCTGGGCATCGGCGAGGGCGGAGAGATTCAAGCGCCGCTGGCGCGGGTGGTGATCGGCGGACTGGTGAGCTCGACCCTTATCACGCTCGTTTTCATTCCCGTGGTGTACATGCTGCTCGAAGAGCGCTCCGAGCGCGCCCACGTCCGGCAGGCGGCGCCGCAACCGGCGCTCGGCGACTGACCGCCAGCGCCGGCTGGTTGGCGGGTCCACGGACTTCCGGATTCCGGGGATCCCCCGGATCTTCCGGCAGGCCGCCGTCAACCGCCGGCGAGAAAGTCGAAGTCGCAGCCGAGGTGGGCTTGCGTCACGTGATCGAGGAACAGCTTTCCATAGCCGCGTGAATAGCGGGGCGGAGGGGGCTGGAAAGCCGCCAAGCGCCGGGCGATTTCCGGCTCGGCGACATTCAAGTCCAGCCGGCGCCGCGGGACGTCGAGGACGATTTCGTCGCCGGTCCGGACGGACGCCAACGGCCCGCCGACAGCCGATTCGGGCGCGATGTGGAGCACCACGGTCCCGAAACTCGTGCCACTCATCCGTGCGTCGGAGATGCGCACCACGTCGGCGACACCGCGACGGAGCAACGCTTTCGGCATGGGGATGTGGCCCCACTCCGGCATGCCGGGTCCTCCCTTGGGGCCCGCGTTCCTGAGCACCAGCACCGTGCC
>CAYRPT010000369.1:0-5014 GCA_964425895.1 uncultured Solibacteraceae bacterium
AGGCACCCGGCCGCCATCCTCTCCGCGACGAACATCTGACGCCTCGCGGCGTCGGCTCGGATCTCCCAGAGCTTCTCGCGGCAACGCATGTAGAGATCGAAAGCCAGCATCGCCAACTCATCCACGCGGCGGCCGAAATCGTCCGGGCCGGCCGCCGGGAGGGGCGCCTCAGCAACCGCCTCCCTGACCAGAAACACAAAGCCGACTGCCTCGCCGGGGGTGAAATCCTGAACCGCGCGGATGTGAACAATCTCGTCCAGCGCCGCCAGGGCGGCCCGCTGCTCCCCAACGCCGCTCAGGTAGTCAAGCAGTATGGGAATGCCATTCCGCAGCGCGGCGCCCACGGGGTTCTGGAACGGGTCGGCGGTGTTCCGCAGGAACCGCGCCGTCTGGTCCGGATAGGCGTGCAGCGTACGATCGAGCCACCGCCGGATAATCGCCTCCCGCTGTTCCGGTGGGAGGCCGGCGGACACGCCGACCGGGGACCCCGGCGGGCCCGCCCTGCCGACCATTGTGTCGCTGTCATTCACGGATCACCTGCTCTCCCGCCGCGAAACCGGCGTCCTCGCGGGGCGAAGGAGCCGCCCGTGCTCTTTAGACGCATCCGGTCGGCTTGGGCAGGCCGGCCAGTTTGCAGGCCCCCTTGGCGGGTCCGGACGGGAACAACTCGTAGATCTGGTTCAGCTTGAAGCCGGTCTCCTTGCACAGCTTCCGGATCATCGGGGCGATGCCGAACTGAAGATAGTAGTTGCGCAGGTAGTTGATCACTTTCCAGTGATCTTCGGTCAGCGCTTCGACGCCTTCGCTGGTGGCGAAATCCTTCGCCACGTCCTCGTTCCAGATGCTGGGGTCCTGCAAGAACCCGTCCTCATCCACGTCGTAGGTTTTTCCGTTTGTTTCAAAGATTGGCATGATCTTCCGTCTCCTGAAAACTAGATTTCGCCGCGGGCGCCCCGAATAGATCAGGACAAAACAGGCTCCCGCTACCGCATCTCAATAAAGCCGCAGGGGCAGGCCTCGGCGCACTTCTTACAGCCGTTGCAGAGCTCGAGCTTGACCTTGTAATGCTCGCCTTTCGGCAGGCGTTGAAACGCATTGTTCGTGCAGTACATCCAGCAGGTTTCGCAGTCCATGCACAAACCGCACGACATACAGCGCTTGGCTTCGGCCAGCGCCTCCTCTTCCGTCAGACCAGTCTCGACTTCGGTGTCCATTCCGCGCGCCTGCAACGGAACGTGGTGCTTTTCATGACGTTCGGTGGCAGGATACCAGTCGAGCTTCAGCTTGTCGGCCTGAATGACCGGCGGCCGCTCGGGCTTACGGAGTTCCTTCCCTCGCAGCCGGGCATCGATGGCCTCGGCGGCGAAGCGTCCCTGGCCGATGGCGATGGACACCAGACCGAGACCCACATCGTCTCCGCCGGCAAAGACGCCGTCCATGCCGGTTTCGCCCCACTCGTTGGCCTTGATCCAACTCTTCGAATCGCCCAACCCGACGAAACCGTCGAAGTTCGGCTCCTGGCTGATCGCGGCGATGATCGTCGCGGCCTCCGTCTCGAACTCGCTTCCCGGCTTGGGTACGGGCCGGCGCCGCCCGGACGCGTCCGGCTCGCCAAGTTCCATCCGGATGCACCGGAGCCCAAGCGCCGCGCCGTTGTCCCGCAGAATCCCGACGGGCGCCGCGAGGTACTCGATCTTCACGCCTTCTTCCTCGGCGCCGGCGATCTCCGGCTCGATGGCCGGCATCTCTTTCCGCGTGCGCCGGTAGAGGATCGTCACATCGGCCCCCAGCCGCTTGCATACGCGGGCCGCGTCAATGGCCGTGTCCCCGCCGCCGATCACCACCACCTTGCCGCCCACCTCGACGTGATCGCCGGAGTTGACGCGGTTCAGGAATTCGGTCCCCGTCAGGACATTGGGTGCGTCCTCGCCCTCGACGCCGAGCTTGTAGCCCTTGTGCGCACCGATGCCCACGAAGATCGCCTGGTACTGGCTCCGGAGCTCGTCGAGCGTGATGTCCTTTCCGATGGTGAAGTTCGTCCGGAGTTCCACTCCGAGGTCCAGGATCTTCTGGATCTCGGCGTCCAGCACCCGCCGCGGGAGGCGGTATTTCGGGATGCCGTAGCGGAGCATCCCGCCCGGCTTGGCAAAGCTCTCGAAAACGGTGACCCGGTAACCCATCCGCGCCAAATGATAGGCGCAAGAGAGCCCGGCCGGGCCGGCGCCGACCACCGCGATCTTCTCCGGTTGAGTTTCCCCGGTGAGCTTCGTCAGCTTCAGACCCTTCTCGATGCCGAAGTCGCCGACAAAACGCTCCAGGGCGTTCACGCTCACTCCGCCGTCTTTTTGCCGCCGGTTACAGTTGTCCTCACACGGATGGGGGCAGACCCGCCCGCAGACGGCCGGGAAAGGATTCTTCTCCGTGATCTTATCCCAGGCGATCCGGTATGCCTCCTCGCGGCTCCGGCCGTATTGCTCGTACTGCGCAATGGTCACCAGCCAGGAGCGGATGTCGGTCCCCGCGGGGCAGTTCGCAATGCACGGAGCCGTCTTCTCGATGTACTGCGGGCGCTCCGGACTGATCTCCGCTCCGCCGGACGATACCGCCTTGATCTGAATCTTCTTCTTCTCTTTAAAGAGACCCATAAGCCCCTTCCTTCCCATCCGGCCACCGCGGGGAGGGCTCCGGCGGCCGGGGTTCGAGCCGCGGCCGCCCGGCCACGCCTACGCGTACGGATACAGGCTGCGTTTGAAATCCTCGAGGTGCCCCATCAGTCGCTCATGCTTCCGCTCGTCGTCGATCAGGTACTCGAGCAGTTGCCGCTGGATCACCAGCGGGCACGTCCGGCGGGCCTCCTCAGCCATTCGGATGGCCTCCTCCTCCTGCTGGTCGTGGACTTCGATCATCTCCCAGATCTCGGCCAGCTCTTCCGGTTGCAGCGTGAAGGATTCCTTCTCGAGCGAATCGAGAATCGCCTGTTGCACCCTCTTGTGCATTACCGAGTCCTGGCGGATGATCTCCATCACCAGCCGGATGAGAGGATTCTGCGTTTTCTCGAGGATCGCGGTAGTGTGTTCGACGCTGCCGTCCTCGATCTTCTGCCACTCGCGCAACACCTTCTTGAGCTGCTCGAGCTGGGCCGCCTTGGTTATCTTCTTCTCTTTGAGAGCCATATCTTCCCCAATCCTTATTCAACGCTGTGCCGGGAGCCGGGGGTGGGTCCGCCCACCCCGCTCCGCGTGCTATTCGGGCGCCGCGCCTTCTTTCTTCGGCAGCGTAATGTAGCTGCCGCCGAAGTAGCTGTACACCGTCCGGCCGGAATCCATCAGCTCACGAATGGCCTTCTTGCAGTCGTCCTTCGTCACCTGGTCCGCGCCGAACTTCTCGATCATGGCCTTGGTCAGGTCGCCCGCCTTAAGGTTCTTCTTGCCCTCGTACTGGGCGACCATTTCGAACATCGCGTTTGCCACTTCTTCAATCGATACCGCCATGGCGAACCTCCTACATGCGAACGTGCGCCGACCGCGCGTAGGTCAGACCCGCGAACTTGAAATCATCGATGTGGTAGCGGGTGAACTCGATGCCGGTCAGCTCGAAAAATCTAGGCCATCCGATACGCTCGATCCATTCGCCGACGCGCTCGTACTTCCGGGCATTGGCCGCGTAGACATCCACGAGATTCACGACGGCCTCCACGACCTCCGGCCACCGCGGGGGATTGTTCGGCAGGAACGGGATAGCCAGCTTGGAGAACTTGGGGGCGGTCCGGGCGTTGGACACCTTGCCGCCGACCCAGATGGAGATACCGTCGTTGTCGGGGTTGTTCAGGGGCATCGCCGGGCAGACCGTGTAGCAGTTGCCACAATACATGCACTGCTCTTCCACCACCTCGACCGACTGTTTGCCGTCCACGGTGGCCGGACGAATGGCGCCCGTGGGGCAGGATGCGATCAACGTCGGAATCTCGCACATCTTGCGGAGGTCGTCGCGGTTGACCTTCGGCGGGCGCCGGTGAACACCGAGGATGGCGATATCGGAGCAGTGCACGGCGCCGCACATGTTCAGGCAGCAGGCCAGAGCGATCCGCAGCTTGGCCGGCAGGTTTTCCTGCGTGAAGCGGTCGCAGAGCGCGTCCATAACGCACTTCACGATGCCGCTGGCGTCGGTGGCCGACGAGTGGCAATGCACCCATCCCTGCGTGTGGACGATGTTGCTGATGGCGTTGTTGGTGCCGCCCACCGGGAAGCCCGCCTCGGCCAGCTCCTGGGCGAGCGGCTCGATGCCGGCCGGATTGTCCAGCAGGAACTCCACGTTGTTGCGGCTGGTGAATCGCAGATGGCCGCCCGAATATTTGTCGGCCAGATCGGCGAAGAACCGCAAGCTCTGGATGCTCAGCAGCCGGGGCGATCCGCAACGCACGGTGTAGACCTTCGCGCCGCTCTCCGCCACATGGACCATCTTGCCGGGGCCGAGGCGTTCGTGATAGAGCCATTTACCGTAGTTCTCTTTAATGATCGGGGGCAGAAACTTCTCGTAGTGCGGCGGCCCGATGTCGGTGATTCTCTTGGCTTTCTCAGACATCTTTCGATCTCCTGTATCTTTCGATTCCTCGCTTACGCCTCTCCCTCGGACTTCTGGAAGAAAATATACGGATTGTCGCGCGGGGCGCTGATCATTTCGGGTATTGGATCGAGGCCGATGGCGTCGAGGAAGTTCGCCATGCCGACCCGCTGGATCAACTCGCCAACCCGTTCGCGGTTCTTTCCGTGCTCATCCCAGAACTCCCAAATCCGATCCGTCAGCTCCCGGAGAGTCTCCTCAAGCTCCTCTTCGGGAACGAACGGAACCAGAACGCTCGACAGCAGCGCGCCCTGCACGATGGGGGCCTTGGCGCCGATCAGCACGGTGGCTCCCGTCTCCATTCCGGGCCGCAACGCTTTCGGCATCACGTTGATGCAGTGCATACAGCGGACGCATTCGCGGTTCTCAATGGTAAGCTTTGCTCCGTCCCACT
>CAYRPT010000370.1:0-5014 GCA_964425895.1 uncultured Solibacteraceae bacterium
GGATCTCTTCATGGCCAACATCGGCGCCAACGCCCTTTACCGCAACAATGGCGACGGCACCTTCAGCGACGCTTCCGCCGCCAGCGGACTGGCCGGCAAACCCTCGGAAACGATAAGCGTGCAGGGTGCCTGGTTGGACTACGACAACGACGGACACCTCGACCTCGTCGTGTCCAATTACACCGTCTGGACTCCGGAGAAGGATTACCGCTGTACCGGCGGCGACGAGCGCGAGTACTATTGCAGCCCCCGGCGTTATACCGCCGTCCCCCACCGTCTGTACCGGAATCTCGGCGACGGGAAGTTCTCCGATGTCACCGCCGCGTCCGGCTTTGCCGAGGCGCTTGGCAAGGGGATGGGAATCGGCATCGCGGATTTCAACAGGGACGGCTGGCAGGATATTTTCATCGCCAACGACACCGAACCGAACTTCCTTTTCCTGAACCAGGGCGACGGACGATTCCTCGAGGTGGGCCTCGAATTCCAAGTGGCCTACAATGATGCCGGCTCCACGGTCTCGGCCATGGGCTGCGATGTGAAGGACTACGACAACGACGGCTGGGTCGACATCTTCTATAGCAACCTCATGAACCAGCTCCATGCCCTCTTTCGCAACCGTGCCGGCCGGGAGTTCGAGTATGTCTCGCGGACCGCCGGCGTCGAAACGGAGTCCCGGTCGCGCTCCGGGTGGAGCAACGCGTTTATTGACTACGACAATGACGGCTGGAAGGATATTTACTCGGCCAACGGAGACGTGGACGACGTGCTCGCCAACGCCCGGCAGCACGACACCATGCTGCGGAACATCGAGGGCCGTTCGTTTGCCGACGTTTCGACCGGCTTGGGCGCGGATTTTCTCCGGACCGGCTTCCAGCGCGGCTCGGCGGTCGGCGACCTCGACAACGACGGCTTTCTCGACATCGTCGTTACATCCTTGAACGAGCGTCCGCGCATTCTCCGCAATAGCGGAGACAATGGCAATCACTGGCTGCTGTTCGATCTTGCGGGGACCGCGAGCAATCGCGATGCCATCGGTGCAGAGGTCACCGTGGTGACCGCGTCGGGCCGGACCCTCTACAACCATGTCACGGCCAGTGTCGGTTTCATGTCGTCGAGCGACCGCAGGGTCCATTTCGGTCTCGGCCCGGAGACCGAAATACGATCCGTGGAAATACGCTGGCCCAGCGGCCGGCGGCAGCGGCTCTCGGGAGTGAAGCCGGATCGCATCCTCAAGCTCCGGGAACCCGAGTGAGGGAATCCATTGCGCCCGGAACCGGTGAGTGGGTTCGCTGTCTGAAGCCGCGTATCGTTCGCGCGCCCCGGGACATGCCCTTGGGGCGGGAACTGCGTTGCCTCTCACGGATGCCGTCGTCCGCTACTCGGAGACGAAAGCCACTTCCCCGCCCTTCCGTATCACCGAGTGTTTGCGAAACTCCTCACGTTTCTCCGGAAAATCGGCTCGGAAATGGCCGCCGCGGCTCTCTTCGCGCGCCAGCGCGCAGCGGGCGATGAGCGTGGCCACGGTGTGCACGCTCCGGCGTTCGTAGAGGGCCCGCCGTGGGTCGGCGGGCGCCGGCGGAGCGTCGCCCTCGAGTAGCACCAGGGCCTGCCGCAATTCGTCGCCGCGCCGGAGAATTCCCAAGGAAAGCCAGGCAATGCGCCGCACTTCCTCAGCGGTTTGCCGCGGAAAGACCTCCATTGCGGGCGCCTGGCCATTGAGCGCCGGCGCTCCGGCCCAATCGAGCATCGACCGCGCCGCCCGGGCGCCGAACACCAGACCCTCGAGCAGGGAATTGCTCGCCAGCCGGTTGGCGCCGTGCACGCCGGTGCAGGCCACCTCGCCGGCGGCGAAGAGCCGGGGCACATTGGTCCGTCCGGCCAGATCGGTGCGCACGCCCCCCATGGCGTAGTGGGCCGCGGGGTGAACCGGCGCCGGTTGCCGCGTAATGTCGACGCCGTACTCGAGACAGGTCCGGTGAATCCGGGGAAACCGGCGCCGCACGAACTCGGCGTCGAGATGCGTGAGGTCGAGGAACATGTGCGGCGATCCTTCGCGCCGCATCTCACTGACAATCGCCCGGGAGACGACGTCGCGCGGGGCCAGTTCCCCGGCCGGATGGTACCGCTCCATGAAGCGCTCTCCGCCGGCGTTGCGGAGCCTCGCGCCTTCGCCGCGAAGGGCTTCCGAGAGCAGAAACCGGGGCGCGCCCTCCACGTGGAGCGCGGTGGGGTGAAACTGCACGAACTCGATATCGGAGATCTCGGCGCCGGCATCCCACGCCATCGCCACGCCGTCTCCGGTCGCCACGGCCGGGTTTGTCGTCTCGGTGAACACGTGGCCCAAGCCGCCGGTAGCGAGCAGCACCGCTCGGGCTTTGATCGAAACCGCGCGCCGTTCTTTCTCGTCGCAGGCCAGCGCGCCCGCTACCTCCCCGTCCCGCAACAGGAGGTGCGTTACGGCCGAAAAGCTCCGGAAGCCCACGGCGGAAAGAGACGCCGCTTTGTAATACAACGCCCGGGAGATCTCGCGCCCGGTCGAGTCGCCGTGGGCGTGCAGCACGCGCCGGCGGGAGTGGGCGCCCTCCTGGGTGAAAGCGAGTTTCGTGCCTTCCCGGTCGAACTCCGCGCCCCAATCGATCAGCTTCAGAATCTCTCCCGGGCCTTCCGCGACCAGCACGCGGACCGCTTCGGGTTTGCAGAGGCCGTCGCCGGCGGCGAGCGTGTCTTGCTCGTGGAGGGAAACCCGGTCATCGTCACTCAGCGCGGCCGCGATCCCACCCTGGGCGTACTGCGAGGAGGATTCTTCCAACGCGTCCTTGGCAACCACCAGGACGCGGCCCGCGGATGCCAATTCGATGGCCGCCCGCATGCCCGCAACCCCGGCGCCGATGATAAGAAAATCCGTGTCGATCTGATGCTGTGCTTCGGTCGTAATTTGCCATGATACAACATGTTTGTATGCCAACCTTCACCGTGCGGACCCCCCTGTATCACTACCCGGTCGTGGTCGAGCGCGGGGCCCTGGCGCATCTGAAGGAGCATATTCCGGCTTCCTCCGGTAAGGCCTTTGTTGTCACCACCACCGACGTATGGGATTTCCATGGAGCCCGCGTCACTTCCGCCTTGTGGGGACACCCTCACGAAGTGCTGTTCTTCCCCGGCGGCGAAGAACGGAAGCGGATGTCGGAGGTGGAAAAGCTGGCCGAACAGCTGGTCGAGCGCGGCGCGGATCGCTCCAGCCTAGTGATCGCCTTCGGCGGCGGGATCGTGGACGACCTCGCGGGCTTTCTGGCCGCGGGCTTCATGCGCGGCGTGCCGGTCATCCAGGTTCCTACCACGCTTCTGGCGCAGGTAGATGCCGGCGTCGGCGGAAAAACCGGAGTCAACCTGGCGTCCGGCAAGAACCTCTTCGGCGCCTTTCACCAGCCGCTGGCGGTCTTGATCGATCCTGACGTGCTCGTCACGCTTCCGGAACGGGAGTACCGCGCGGGCCTGTACGAGGTGCTGAAGACCGGAATTATCAAGAGCGAGCCGCTTTTCCGGCTGATGGCCGAGCACCGTGACGCCGTACTGGGTCGGGACTCGCACCTCGTCGAAGACATGGTGGCCCGGTCGGTGGAGATCAAGTGCGAAGTGGTAAGCGCCGATGAACGGGAGAGCGGCCTCCGTCGCATCCTGAACTTCGGCCACACGCTGGGACACGCACTCGAAGCGGAAACCGGCTACTCACGTCTGCTCCATGGCGAAGCAGTGGCTTTCGGCATGCGCGCCGCCGTTCACCTGGCGGTCCTGAACGGCGATCTCTCCGAACCCGCCTCCGCAATCATCCGCGAGGCCATCGCCGCCTACGGCCCGATTCCGCTCCTCACGGGCGTGTCCGCGGCGAACCTCGTCCGGCGATTGCGGAGCGACAAGAAGACGGTGCAGGGCGCCGTCCACTTCGTCCTGCCGGTGCGCATCGGTGAGGTGAAGGTGGTCTCCGGAATCGAGGACTCACGCATCCTGGCCGCGACTGCCAGAACTTTGGACGAGTTGACGGCATGAATCGCGGCGCCGCGCCTCCGGATGCCTCGGGCGAAGAACAGGCCGCCCGGTGGGTCCGGGCGATGTTCGCTCGCGTCGCTCCCAGATACGATCTACTCAACCACCTGCTTTCGTTTCAATTGGACCGCCGTTGGCGGGCCCGCACGGTCCGTCTCCTTAAGACGCCGCTGTCCGATCCGGCGGCGCGGGTCCTGGACATCTGCTGCGGTTCAGGCGACCTCACCTTCGCCCTCCGCCGCGGTGGACGCGCCCGCGTCTATGGCGCCGACTTCTGCCGTCCGATGCTCATCGAGGCCGCCGCCAAGGCCTCCCGCGCCGACGGTTTTCCCCCCTTGTTCGAAGCCGATGCCCTGCGGTTGCCCGTGCAAGACCGTTCCCTCGACGTGATCACCGCCGCATTCGGCTTCCGGAATCTCGCCAACTACCGTGCCGGACTCGCCGAAATGCGACGCGTGCTCAAACCGGGCGGCGTCGCGGCGATCCTCGAGTTTACGCAGCCGCCGGGCCGTGTCGTCCGCGCGTTCTATGACGCCTATTCACGATGGCTTCTACCGTCGATCGGAAGCTGGATCTCCGGCGACCCCGATGCCTACCGCTACCTGCCGGATTCCATCCGCCGGTTCCCCGATGCGCCGCGCCTCGCCGGGGAGATGAAACGGGCGGGTTTCGACAGCGTGGCGTACCGCTATTTCACGTGCGGCATTGTGGCATTCCACGTGGGAACCGTGCGTGAGATCGGCGTATCCGGGGACGCGCTACACGCCCTGCGAACTCCGGGCCAGACACCAGGCCGCGCGGCGGCACGCGCTTGGTCAGGCGATGCTTCGCACGAGGAGTAGGGTCGCCCCTGTCGAATCAACTCCCGCGCTGGCGGGGCGGAGCTGTGGAGTTCGGTGGTTGTCCAGTTTCTTCTCAGACGACCTGGGATGCTGAGCGTTCCATTCCCGCGAGAGCCGCCGCCGGCCCCCGG
>CAYRPT010000371.1:0-5010 GCA_964425895.1 uncultured Solibacteraceae bacterium
ATCCCCCTGATGATCTACAACTGGCCCCAGGCCACCGGACTCGATATCGCGCCCGAGGCCGTGGCGATGCTCTCCGAGCACCCGAACATCATCGCCATCAAGGAAAGCTCCGGTAACCTCGAAAAGGTTATGAAGATGATCCGCGAGGTGAGGCCCGGCTTCCAGGTGTTGGTGGGCTCCGCTCCGACGCTGTACCCCTCGCTGATGGTGGGCGCGGTTGGGGCGGTACTGGCATTTGCCAACGCCGCGCCCTACGCGACCATCACCATCTGGGAGGCCGTCCGCACTCGCGACTACGCCGCCGCCCTCGACTGGCAGAACCGGATCGGCGAGGCGGCGGTCCTGGTGACCACCAAGTATGGGATTCCCGGCCTGAAGTATGCCATGGATCTGAATGGATACTACGGCGGACCGCCGCGTCTGCCGCTCCAGCCGGCGAGCCCGGCGGCCAGAAGCGAGATCGAAGAGGCCTTCCGCGAGCTGAAGGGATAATAGAGCCATCCACAATTCCCCGGTCTCGCCGCCGCGCCCCCCGGGAGGGCCGAACTGCTCCGCACGCAACGGCCCGGCGCGCTCTGCGGGATCCGGGCCGATTCCACCGGAGACGAACTCCCATGCCGACCTACTATGACGATGAAGACCTGAACCGGCTCAACGAGATCGGACACGACGCGCCCCTGTTGTGGAAACATTTCCAAACTTGGTACGGTCACGTCTTTGCCGAAGGCGCGCTCTCCCGGCGGGAGAAGAGCCTGATTGCTCTGGCCGTGGCCCACGCGCTCCAGTGTCCCTACTCGATCGACGCCTACAGCGAGGACTGCGCCGAGAAGGGCTTCAACATGGCGCAGATGACGGAAGCGGTTCACGTCGCCGCCGCCATCCGCGGCGGATCGGCCTTGATGCACGCTTTGCAGATGCGCAATGCCTGCGCGCGTATGCGGCCCTGATTGCTTTGCGCGGCTACCAGCCGCTGTGCTGAAGTGAGAAAAGTTCGACGCGCCATGAACACCTTTCGCGCCAGTTGCGTGGTTCTGTTCCTGGTGGCCTTGTTGGCCGCTTGCCGGGAGGATCCCGCGGGGGCGGCGGCGAAGCTGGTGGCTACCGGGAACAACTACCTCGAAAACGGCAAGTACAAGGAAGCCAGCATCATCTACCGGCGCGCCATTCAGCAGGATCGCCGGAACGCCGAGGCCTATCATCGCCTCGGTCTGGCCGAGTTCCGTCTGGGCCGGATGCGGCAGGCAATGGGCGCCCTGACCCGGGCGTTGGAGCTCGACCCGGCCAACGAGGACGCCTACAGCCGCTTGGCCGACATCTATCTCTCGGTCTACCTTGTCAACCGCGACCGCTTTGGACAATACCTCGAGGAACTACAGGCCGCCACGGACCGGTTCGAGCAGCATCGCCCGAACTCATTTCCGGCGAATCGCCTGCGCGGTCTGGTGGCGATCTCGCTCCCCAATCCGGACTATCGCGCCGCCCTCGAATACTTGCAGCGAGCCGAAAATCAGCAGCCCGGCGACCGGCACGTCGCCCTGGCCCTCGTCGAATGTCTTTTCCAGACGGCGGAGCCGGCCAAAGCGTTTGAAACGGCCAGGATGTTCATCGCCCGCGACAAAACCTTCGCCGCGATGTATGATCTCCTCTACGTTCAGTGCGCCCGGGCCCAGCGGTTCAACGAAGCCCGCGACATCCTGCTCGAGAAGATAGCCAACAACCCCAACGAGATCCACTACCGCCTTCAGCTCGCCCGGCATTATCTCGGCACGCGGGAGCGCGAGCCCATGGAAGCCGTGCTCAAGGAGCTTCTGGCTAACCGGCAGCAGTTCCCCGACGCGCCCCGCGCCGTCGGCGATTTCTATGTCCGCATCCAGGCGTACGACCCTGCCTTCGAGGTCTACCGCGCCGGGGCGGAGGCGGTGCCGGCGAGGAAGCGCGAGTTCCAAAACCGAATGGTTGAAGTGCTGGCGATTCAGGGGCGCTTTGACGAGGCATTCAACCTGGTGGAGCGCATCCTTCAGGAGGACGACGACGACCCCGCCGCCCTGGCGCTTCGCGGCGCTATCCGCCTTCGGACCCGCCGCCGCGAGGAACTTTCGGCCGCCATCGCCGATATCGAGGCGGCGCTCGTGCGCATGCCGGATAATCCCGTTCTGCGGTACAACCTCGCGGAGGCGCACCGGGCGCAGGGCAACCTCGACCGGTCGCGTCTGGAGTACGAGGCGGCCATCGAGAAGCGCCCGGATTACCTGCCGGCACGCTACCGGCTGGCCGACCTTCACTTGACACGGGGCGAGTATCCCCAGGCGGTAAGCGCGGCCGAAACGATCCTTGTGTTCCAACCCGGCAATCTGCGCGCGCATTTGATCCGGGCCGCCGCTTGGATGCGTATGGGAGAGACAACCCAGGCGCGGGAGACCCTGCGCCGGATCACCGAGCAGGAGCCGAGCGCGCGCGACGCGATGTACATGCTCGGCCGCCTCGAGCTCCGGGACTCGCGCTTCGCCGAGGCGGAAGCTCTGTTCCGCCGGCTATACGAAGGACCCCCGCCGGATCACCGCGGTATGCTCGGGCTGGTCGATTGCTATCTTCTCCAGGGCAACCCCGGACAGGCCGTCGCCCTGCTCGAATCCAGCATCGCGGAACGGCCTGACGATCTCGGCCTCAAGCTCGCCCTCGGATCCACGTTTCACTTGGCGGGCCGGTTCGACGACGCCATCCGGGTGGTCTCCGAAGTTCTGCGGCAGCGCCCGGATGACGGCATCGCCCACCGGTTGCTCGGCGGCGCCTACTACGACAAGGGCGACTTCGCACAAGCGGAACCCCATCTGCGGCGCTCCGCCGAAACCCTGCCCAGCGACCCGGTCCCCAAGCTCTACCTCGGGATGATGGCCGAGCGGAGCGGCGCGCTCCAGCAGGCCGCCGCCCACTACCAGGCGGTGCTCGAGGTGGCGCCCGACAACGCCATCGCGCTCAATAACCTCGCCTACATTCTCGCCGAAACCACCACCGACCTCGATGGCGCCCTCACCCACATTCAGCGGGCGCGCAGCCTCGCCCCCAGCGACCCCAACATCGCCGACACGCTGGCCTACGTGTACCTCAAGAGAAACCTGCCGGACAGCGCTCGGCCGTTGCTCGAGGAGATCGTCGCGAAGTACCCGGGGGTCGTCGTCTGGAGGTATCATCTGGCATTGGCCCTGGCGCAACAGGGCCGAGCCGAGGAAGCCCGGGGCCATCTGCGAATTGCGATGGGAAACCGGCCGACCGAGGAGGAGAAGTACAAGATCGACGAGTTGCTGAAGAAGATCGGCGGGTAGCTGCCTCCCGGATAGACTCTTGACCAGCATCTGGAATCATCCCGCTCGCCCCTACGTGGCGCCCTTTGCCGCGTTCCTGCTCCTGCTCGCCGTGGGCCCCCGGCTCCCCCTCGGGGCCTTCGAGCAGCCGCTGCGTGTGGTTCTGTTGACGGGGATTCTTTGGGCATGCTCCCGCGGAGTCATCCGCTGGCGGCCCAATGTCCCGCTGGCGAGCGTGCTGGTTGGCGCGGCCGTCTTTGTTCTCTGGGTTGCGCCCGATGCCCTGTGGCCAGGCTACAGAGACCACTGGTTGTTTCAGAACCGGGTACTGGGAGAGCTGAAATCCTCCTTCCCCGGGAACCTCCGCGGCGACTGGATGGCGCTGGCCTTCCGGTCCCTCCGCGCGGTGATTCTGGTGCCCATCATCGAGGAGCTGTTCTGGCGCGCGTGGCTCATGCGCTGGCTCATCCGCGGCGATTTTGACTCGGTTCCCCTCGGCGCCTATGACCGCCGGGCCTTCTGGCTTACCGCCCTCCTGTTCGCCTCCGAACACGGACCCTACTGGGATGTCGGCCTCCTCGCGGGCGCCGCCTACAACGCCTGGATGATCCGTACCCGGAGCCTCGCCGACTGCATCCTCGCTCACGCCGTCACCAACGCTCTGCTTTCCGCCTACGTCATCTGGGGCGGGAAGTGGGAGTACTGGATGTAGCCGGCCGCGGACCACCTCGCCCAGGGCTCGCGCCAACCCGCGACCCCTCCCGAACCGGACCCGCTTGTGCCCGCGCCACTATAATGTCCCCATGACGCGTTGCAACCGATTCCTGATCGGTCCGCTTCCATCGGCTTTGCTCGGTCTGTGGCTGGCCTCCTGTGGCGCGCCTCCGCCCGCGGAGCAAACCCCTGTAGCGGCCGCGCTCGAACCGCTCGAGGGAATATCGCAGCTCCTGATACTCCACAAAGGCGGCAGCTCGCTCGGGTTCTATTCGCCCGACGGACAACACCTTGCCAGCGTGCCGGTGGGACAGCACCCGCACGAGATGGTGCTCTCGCCCGACCGGCGCTATCTCTACTGCACCGACAACGGCACCATGGCGATCGAGGTCGTCGGGGAGGGCGGCAATACCGTCTCGATCATCGACCTGGCCGCCCGCGAGCGTGTGGGCCTGATCGATCTCGGCCAATACCACCGCCCGCACGGCATCGATATCGATCCCGCCACCGGCCTCGTCTACGTGAGCACCGAGAACCCCGACCAGTTGGTGGTGATCGATCCGGGCGAGCGCAAAGTGGTCCGAACCTACGCGACGCAAGGTCAGACCGACCACATGGTGAAGCTCCGGCCGGACGGCAAGTGGGCCTACGTCAGCCATAGCAATTCGAAGAACGTCGCCGCGGTCGAACTGTCCACCGGCCGGGTCGAGCTGATCGGGACCGGCGCCCGCCCTGAAGGCAGCGCTCTCTCGCCGGACGGCAAACTGCTCTATGTGGTGAACCGGGAAGCCGCGCAGATCTCGGTGATCGATACCCAAACGCAGTCGCTGGCGGCCGCCATCAAGACCGGCAACGGCCCGGTTCGGGTCAAGGCCGCGCCTGACGGAACCATCGTATACGCGCTGATGCATGACAAGGCGGTGGGTTTTGCCGACCCGGTCGCGCGCGCTGAGGTGGCCGTCGTCCCGCTGGAAGGCAGTCCCGTATCGCTTGATCT
>CAYRPT010000372.1:0-4997 GCA_964425895.1 uncultured Solibacteraceae bacterium
AGCCGGATGTAGCGCATGCTGGCGGGGGTGACGACGCTCTCGCCGACGCCAACGAGCAGCCGGAACGCGCACAGAACCGCCAGCGTACCGGTCAGGGCGGTGGTGGCCGAGGCGATACTCCAGATCAGGAAGCCGGCGAAATAGAGCAGGCGCACGCCATAGCGGTCCACGAGAATTCCGGCGGGGATCTGGAGGGCGGTGTAGGTCCAGAAGATGACCGACATCGCCAGCCCCTGCTGGGTTTCGTTCCAGCCGAACTCCCCGGACATGGCCGGCAGGGCCACGCTGAGGTTGACACGATCGAAGTACGCGATGATCATGCCGAAGCTCAGCAGTCCCACCACGGGCCACCGCATCCGGCTTACCCCTTCGTTGAGGCGGCCCGCCAGCCGAGAATCCGCGTTGCTCATGGCGGCCATCATATACCACCCGGGCGCGGTTCCGGCGCCCCGGCGCGGGAGATCCATTCTCATTCGTCTGAAAGCACTCGCACCGCGGGAAAAGGCCCGGCGGATCTCATCGAGACGAGTGTAGATTCGGAGAACGAGGCGGATTGGGACGACGTACCGTCGGTCGTTCGGCTGTGGGAAGTTCGCCGCCCGGCGGGAAGGCGAGCGGCCGCCCGGGACGGTGGCGCACACGCTGGAAGGCGGGCGGTCCTGTAGTACACTCACGCGGAGGGGCTATGAGCAGGAACCTTTCGTTTCGGGTTTCGCGGCGCCGTTGGCTTGGCGCAATGGCGTTCTCCGGAGCCGCGATGGGGGCCCGTCCCGCCAAGACCATGACCAGCGCAACGCCACTCTCGCGATTCATGACTCTTTCGGGTGAAAGCAAGCCGCCGGCCGCTTTCATCGAACTGCGCGCCGGACCGTTGTCGATGCTCTTCGATCCGGAACTCGCGTTCCTGCGTCATATACGCTACGGAGACCGCGTGGTGCTCCTGGGCGTTTATGCGGCCGTTCGCGACCGCAACTGGGGAACGGTGGAGCCACAGGTCAAGGACCTCCGCATCAAGCATTCCGGTGAGTCGTTCGAGATTGACTTCCAGGTCGAGTGTGTCGAAGCCCCGATCGATTTTCTCTGGAGGGGCCGCATCACCGGCTCGGCGCGGGGTACGATCCGGTTCACGATGGATGGTGAGGCCCGCTCTACCTTCCCGACGAATCGCACCGGCTTCTGCGTGCTACATCCCATCGAAGGGGTAGCGGGCCAGCCGTGCACGATTGAAAAGACCGGCGGGCGGCGCGAGGACTCCCGCTTCCCCAACCTGATCTCCCCCCACCAACCATTTTTCGACGTCCGCGCGATACGCCACGAGGTGACGCCCGGGGTCTGGGCGGAGGTCCGGATGGAGGGAGAAGTGTTCGAGGCGGAGGACCAGCGGAACTGGACTGATGCGTCGTTCAAGACGTACTGCACGCCGCTGGCGCGGCCTTTCCCGGTGGAGTTGGCGAAGGGCGCGCGCATCCGGCAGTCCGTGGAGCTGACGCTGGAGGGTGCAGTGGCGGCGCCGGGTTTGGTGTTGCGGGGTCCGGAGGTTGTGGCCGAGCTTTCGAAGGCGCCGTCTCCCCTCCCGCCGCTCGGCTTTGGTCTCGCCGCCGATGCTCCCAAGCCAGGCTCCAAGGAGCTCCAACGTCTGCGCGCGGCGGGCCCGGCGCATCTGCGGGTTGACCTGAAGCTGGCCTCGTTGGGCTGGAAAGACTATCTCCGCCGGGCGGTTGAGGTGGAGTCTCGGGAACTGAAAGCGCCGCTCGAGGCGGCAGTCTTTGTCGACGAGGGCGCGGCGGCTCAGCTCGAGAGCCTGGCCGCGGCGGCGCGGGAGATGAAGGCGAATGTGCGCCATTGGCTTGTCTTCGGCGAACGGGACCGATCGACTCCTGACGCTCTGGTGGCGCTGGCCCGCGAGATTCTGCCCGGAGCGGTCGGGGGCGGGACCAACGCCAATTTCACGGAGTTGAATCGTGAGCGTCCTGGCCGCCCGGCGGACGTGGTTTGCTACTCGGTGAATCCGCAGGTTCACGCTTTCGACAATCTCAGCCTGGTGGAGACCTTCGAGGGTCTGCGCCACACTGTCCGCACGGCGCGTTCTTTCGCCGCCGGGGCAAAGCTGGCAGTCACGCCCGTTACGTTGAAGCCACGGTTCAATCCGGTGGCTACGGCTCCCGCGGCACCGGATCCGTCCCGGCTGCCCAGCCAGGTGGATGTCCGACAGATGTCGCTGTTCGGCGCCGGTTGGACGCTGGGAACGCTGGCGGCCTTGTTCGAGAGCGGGGCGGATAGTGCGACCTTCTATGAGACGACGGGCTGGAAGGGGCTCATGGAGACCGCCGCCGGGTCCCCGATGCCGCAGCGCTTCCCTTCGACTCCCGGAGCGGTGTTTCCCCTCTACCACGTCTTCGCCGACCTGGCGGGCTGCTCGCAGACAGCGCCGGTGGCGGTGTCCGCGCCGCTCGAGGTGGCGGCATTAGCCTGCTGGCGCGGCGAGTGGCTCCGCCTTCTGCTCGCCAACCTGACGCCCGAAGTGCGACTGGTTCGCGTGGCGAACGCCGGCATCCGGCGGGCGGCGCTGTGGAGGATGGACGAATGGTCGGTCGCAGGGGCGGCGGCTGTCCCGGAGGGTTGGCGCAGGTCCGCCGCTCGCCAGATCGAGTTCCGCGATGACGTGGACCTGGCGCTGCCGCCATACGCCTACGCGCGCCTGGATCAGGTTGGTGGATGAACAGGTGACCAGGAACGCGCGGGGGCAAGCCCGGAACCGGCTGAGGCGGGGCGCCGCGTTTCTCCGCCGCCTTCACGGCCTTCAGCCGGCCATCTCTTCCCAGGTGACGATGCGCCTTTCGTAGATGGCTTTGCGGCCCATCATGGCGACGAGCGTGGAGCGAAGCGCCGAATCGGCGTTGTTGAGCGGCGTCTTCCTTCCGCGGGCGTTGTCGATGAAGGCTTCGAGCGACAGGTAGGTGGAATCCTTCCCCTTGCCGGGCACCTCCAACTGGACAGCGCCCTTGTTGGCGCGCTCAAAAAACGTCGCGGTGGCAAGGTCCACGGCGCCCACGGCCCCGTAGACGCGCTCCTTGATGCCCGAGAAGCCGGGCGGATCGAAGTAGATGTGGCTGAAAACGAGCCGTACGTCGTCCGGGAACTCGTAGATCACCGCGTAGTTGTCCATCGTCGTCCGGCCGGGCGGGATGTCGTGATAGAGATTGATACCGCCGGCGCCGTAGGCGCGCAGCGGGTGCTTGTCCACGGCCCACGTCATCAGGTCGAGGATGTGGCAGGCCTGTTCGACGATGTTGTCGCCGCTGATCGTGCGGTCAAAATACCAGGAGGTCTCCCGCGGCAGGTCGTTCGTATGCCGGTAACCTTGCAGAAACAGCACCTTTCCGATGCCGCCCCCATGGACAAACTTCATGGCTGCGGCGCGGTGTGGATCGTGCCGCAACTGAAACCCGGCCTGGAAGACGCCCTTGGCGTTGCTGGCGGCGGTCACGATCATCCGCGAATCCTCCGGGGTCAGCGCGAGCGGCTTCTCCAGATACACGTGCTTGCCGACCTCGAGCGCGGCCAGGGCGATGGCCATGTGCGTGTTTACCGGGGTGGCGATGACGACGGCGTCGACGTCCTTGAGCCGGTCGAGCAACTGGCGAAAGTCCTCGAACGCGGCCGGGGTGTGTCCTTTCTCCCGGGCGGCCTTGACCGCCTCTTTCAGACGCTCCGGCATGAGGTCACAGAGGCCCGCCACGCGGACGCCGGGCACGTTCATCGTGTGGCCCAGCAGATACGCTCCACGGTTGCCGACGCCGACAAAAGCGACGCGCACGGCGTCGTTCGGGGATTGCGCCCCGAGAACGACGGGGGCTCCGATGGAGCCCACAAAGGTCCTGCGGCTTACATTCACGGTTCTATCTCCTGGTCTGATTCTCGAACAGAAAAAGCCCGCCCTTGCCCGGGGCGAGAATATCCAGATCTCCGTCGCCGTCCAGGTCCACAACGGGGATCTGCATGCCGGCGCCGGTGCGGGATCCGTAATCGAGGATGTGCCGCTTCCACAGGAGCGTGCCGTCCGGCTGCCGGCGGTACTCGTACCAGAAGACGCCGAGCGGTTCGCGGCCGCCCGGGTCCTTGCCGTTGTGGGCTTGGAAGCGCTTCCCGGTCACGATGTCGGTCTGTCCATCGCCGTTCAGGTCGGCCAGCGTTACCGCGTGCGATTGCGACCAACTGTCGTCGATCATATTCTTCGTCCACTGGCCGTCTTCGCGCCGCTCCAGCCAAAGCAGGCCGTAATCGTGGGCAAAGGACGTAAGGACATCGGGGCCACTCCGGCCGTCGAGGTCCAGCACGAAGAGGAAGCCAAGATGAGGGAGCTTGAGAGCGGTGAACTCCTCGTGGTGAATCCAGCCCCCACCCAGGGGATCGGGGGGCGCCTCCCACCAGCCGCGCGGCGTCAGGATGTCGGTTCGCCCGTCGCCGTTCACATCCCCGGCGCCGATGCCGTGGCCGTAACTCTCGGGGCTCACCACGCGCTTCACCCAGCGGCCGTTCTCGATGCGGTACCAGGCGAGGGGCGTCTTGTTCGACCCAAATTGGGGGAGCAGCTCACGCGCCCGGCCGTCGTTGTCGAGGTCGACCAGGAACGCAAACTCCGACGGGCTGCCCGAATCGATGACGTGCTTCCGCCAGAGCGAGCCGCCGCGGCCGGGGTTCTCGTACCAGGCAAGCTCCTTTGAGAACCAGGTGGCGGAGATCACATCGGGGCGGCCATCCTCGTTCACGTCGAGCACCAGCGCGCTGAAGTCGTCGATGTAGTTGCGCTCGTAGTGGAGCTCGCGGAAGCGGTGGGGCGTCCACGCGGGACCTTCGAACCAGTTTTCGCCGGCGATCACATCGAGCCTGCCGTCGCCATTGAGATCGGCGGCCGCGCAGCTCTCGGCCGCGCCGGGATGGATTGTTCGTTTGAGAAACGGGATCTCGTCGTGGAGCCCGGCGGCGGAGAGGGGAAG
>CAYRPT010000373.1:0-4995 GCA_964425895.1 uncultured Solibacteraceae bacterium
AGCCACGGCCGGGGAGCGGGCGCGTTCTCGAGGCGAAAGCTTACCTGGAGCGAACCGCCGCGGGCGTGTAAGCCGGCGACCAGGTCGAATTCTCCCGCCCATCCCGTGAAGTGGTGACGTACGGAGTAGCCATCGCCCTCCGGGCCGCTTTGGACGCCTGTGAGGTGATGGACGGCGTGCGGCTTTTCGAGGTCGTCGCCCAGGACCCGGACTTCAAAGCCCTGAAAGCCCAGTTCGCCGGCCGGCGTCGTCAGGGCAACGGAGCCGTCGAGGAGACCGCGTTCCCCCAGCCGGATGGCGGCTCCATATCCGGGGCGGAGCTCCGCTTGCCAGACTGGACCCCTGGCGGTGGCGCCCGCGAGCCGCGGTGAGCCGGCGGTAAGGATGGGCCGCCATCGGAGTTCACCGCCGCCGGTTGCTTCGAGGAAGAGGCGGATCGGCCGGGCGGCGTACTGGGTGAGATCGAGCGTCTCGGCGCCGGAACGGTCTTCCAGCGTCTCACCGTTCTCCCAGGAAACGATCCGGACCCCAGGCTTAGCCTGTCCTTCGGCTTCGATTCGAAGCCGGATCGGCGCGGATGCCGGAAGCTGGAGCGGGTACTCGATCGAGGCGCGATCGATCCTCTCGCGGCCGGAAGGATCCCGAGGGCCGAGGCACATGAGGATGCCCCCCTCCCGACTGGTCTCCACCGTGGTGCGCACCGGGTGCGGTTCGGTCCGCTCGACGCCCCCGGGTCCGGCGGCGCCGCGCTGAAAAAGGTCCGCGGTCGGCGGCTCCGGAACCGGGGTGTCCTGCTCGAGTGTTTCAGTGTGAACTCGGTATACCGGCAGGCGCCAGAGCGCCATGGCTGCGTTGTCAGGAACGGCGACGGGTTTCCACTGGACCGGAAGACTTGCTCGTGGGGCGGCCGGGAACTCCGTTTGCAGGACAAGAACCGGATGGGCCACGTATTGCGTGCCACCGTGTTCGAACTCCGCGTAGGCGTGTACCGGGTAGTGGGCCGTGAGCGTCCCCTTACCGGGCGAAACCTCGAAGCCGTGCGCCGTCCGGCCACGGGCGGGGACCCGGAAGGAAACCGGGGCTGCGGGGTGAATTGTCCAGGGCGTGATCGTTGCCAGACGTAACGTCCCCGAGACCGCTTCGCCGGATGAGTTCGAGAGATAGACCGTCACGGTCCCGGTCATGCCGGGACGAGTAAACCGGACCAGCCCGCCCGCGCCGTAGGTTCCGATCGACGGCTCGTCGATGCGGACCGTCAACGGGCCGGCTGTGTCGACGGGAGGGGTGTATCCCCATCCCATCGTCAGGAAGAGTGAACAGAGGAAGCCGGGAATCGCCTGCGATTTCATGCTGGCACCGCCGCGTACATTCTATCGCCGCTAGCGGATGAGGGGCCGTGCCGCACACGTCACGGTGAGTGCGCAACAGTGCTTTTCCTGCTATAGTTCAAGTCATTTGGCAATGGCGCATCCCGGGGCACAGAGGAACGCCGAGCACATCACCAAGGTGATCTTCGACTACGCCGCCCGCATAGGCCGGGAACGGGATTCCGAAAAGCTGCTGGTGCTGATCTCCGACCTCGCGCGAGATCTGGTGGGCGCCGACCGGTGCAGCATCTGGCTGCTCGATCCGGACACGGGCGAACTGTGGACTAAGGTCGCCCACGGCCAGAGCGAAATCCGGATTCCCGCCGGCAAAGGACTGGTCGGCGCGTGTATTAAAGACCGCGCCCCCGTGCTCGTGAACGACACCAGCTCGGACGGGCGATTCCTCGGCCGGGTCGACGAGAAAACCGGATATGTCACCAAGTCGGTTCTGGCGGTGCCGTTACGCTCTCACGGAGACGAACCCATCGGCGCATTTCAGGCGCTGAATAAGCCTGGTGGATTCGATGCACAGGATATTGACTTGCTGGAACTGGCCGGCTCCTATTCCGCCAGCGCGATCGAGGAGCAGCGCCTTCGCGGGCAGGCGGAGCAGGCCCGCATTCTTCTGAAGGAGCTTGAGATCGCCCGTGAGGTGCAGCAGCAGCTCTTTCCGCGTGTGCTGCCGCAACTTCGAGGCTACGATTACGCCAGCCAATGCCGCCCCGCGAAATTCGTCGGCGGGGACTACTACGACTTCTTCCGGCTGCCCGACGGGAACGTAGCGCTGACCGTCGGCGATGTCGCCGGCAAGGGGATCGCGGCCGCGATCATGATGGCCAGCATTCAATCATCGCTGCGCGGTCTCCTTCTGCGCGGAGAGGCGTCACTGGCGAAGTTAATGGACGAGTTCAATCAGACGGTCTACGAATCGTCGACCTACAACCGGTACACGACTCTGTTCTGCGCCGTCGTTGAGCCGGAGGCGCGGCGCCTCACCTACGTGAACGCCGGACAACAGAACCCGCTCCTGCTCCGCGACGCCGACGGTCGCGAGCCGGTGATCGACAAGCTGTGCGCCGGGGGGGTGCCGATCGGTTTGGTGCCGGGTATGAAATACGAGCAGGAGTCGCTCATCCTGCGGCCCGGGGATGTTCTGGTCAGCTATTCGGACGGAATCAGCGAGGTCGTCAACCCTCAGGGGCAGATGTGGGACGACGAGGCGCTTCAGATACTTCTCTGGGAGAACCGCCGCCGCGCCGCGCGGCCGTTGGTAGATTTCATCCTCGAAGTCGCCGACCGCTATGCCAGCGGCGCCGACCAGCACGACGACATGACCGCGACGATCCTCAAGGTCGAGTGACCGGCGGGAACCGCAACTACCGTCGGCGCTTCAGCGCGTTGATCTTGCCGCCGATCCGCTTGCGCGCCGGCCGGTCAGGCTTGTTTTCCAGCGCCTTCTCATACGCCGCGAGGGCGTCTGGGCCGCTGCCGAGCGCCGCCTGCACGTCGCCCAGCCTCTCGTAAACCTCCACGCTTTCGGGGTAGAGCTTTCGTGCTTCGTCCAGTTGAGCAAGAGCCTCGCCGCCGTCACCCGTCCGGGCCAGCAGGCCTGCAAGCGCAAGGCGCGCCGCCAGGTAGTCCGGCTTCTGTTCGAGCACGCGGCGATACGCCTCGGCGGCCGCTGCGGGCTGGTCGAGCGCGGCGAGGCTTTCGGCCAAAGCGATCCGTGAGGCGAGATAGTCAGGCTGGTCCGCCAGGTTCGCCCGCCAGAGGGCCAGCGCTTCGTAGGTCCGCTCTGGTTGCTCCGCCAGAAGCAGGCCGAGGTTGTGCCGCGCCGCGACCATGCGCGGCTGTTTCTCGAGCGCAGTCCGGTAGAAGCGTTCCGCGTCCGCGCGGCGGCCCCGGGCGGCGTACAGCGTGCCAAGGGCGTTGTACGGCTCCGCTGAATCCGGCGCGAGCTCGCCGGCGCGCCGGTACGCTGCTTCGGCGTCGCCACGACGGTTGAGACGCTGGTAGATCAGACCGAGGTTGTAGTGGAGATAACTGTAGCCGGGTTGCAGCCGGATCGCCTTGCGATACGTTGCAATCGCTTCGCTATAACGGCCGGTCTCCAGGTAGGACAGAGCCAGGTTGTGAAGGGGATAAACCCAGTAGACCGCCATGCGCGAGGCGTCTCGAAACGCGGGAATGGCCTGCTCGAATCGCGCCTGTTCGAGGTACGAAATGCCGAGTGCATTGTACGCGTAGGCGCCGGACGGGTCGATGCGCACTGAGCGTTCGAGCAGGTCGGTGGCTTCCCGGAATCTCTTGTCGAACAGAAGAGCACGCCCGGCGAAAAACGCCTCCCGGCCCTCCAGGTACAACGACTCCGGCGTCAGACGCCGCGCGGCTTCAATCATCTCTGCCCCAAGGAGGTAATCCCCGCGAGTCTGCGGCTGCTCCTCTCCTTCGAGGTATTTCAGCAGCAACTGCTGGCCCCGGTCTTCGAGAGCGACGCGCAACCGGTTCTCCTGAATCAGGAACTGCTCCGGAGAGAGCTGGGGCCGCAAAGCACTGAGAGCTTCGAACGCACTCCCGGGATCGCCCGGCAGTAGGCGTCCGGCGTTCAATGCGGAGGAGAATTGCTCGATGTCCCTTGGCGGCCCCGCACCACCGATTTGCGGGGCCGCAGCGGACGTGAAGTAAACCGGACCGCCGCGCCGAAAATCGTAAAGCGCGGGATAGCGCGCCAACTCAATACCCGGCTGAGATACATCGGAGGCCGGCAGTTCCGTGTCCAGGGTTCCGAAATCGCGTGGATGCTGCCGGTTGTTCGTGTTGCGTGGAACCTCGGTGCGTACGTAGTCAATCAGCTCGCTGAAGCTGACCACACGGTCGCCGTTGGTATCGCCTTGTCCGTTCAGGGCCGATAACACGTAGTAACTGAAGGCTCCGTGCCCGCCGCCGAACTGCGTACCCTCGAACGACACCTCGCGCGGGCGGCTCGCCATGAAGCCGAAAATGTCGCCGGAAATGTTACCGAAGTCTTCCACCGCCGAGTTCACGGTGTTGCCCTGGATGGAGCCGAGGCGGCCCGCCCGGCAGATGTCGGTATAGAGAATCAGCCGGCCCACGTGCTGGAGGCGCTCTTCCACGAGCGTCCGGATCTCCTCGAGGTCCACCGCGGTGCTCCCCAGATCCTGAAGGTCGCTGTCATAGGCGACGAGGTAGGCCTTGTTGCGGCCGGGTATCTCGACGACCGCATGCCCGGCCAGCATGATGAAGATCGTGTTGTTTTTTCCGGTAGCTCCCTTGAGGAAGGTCTGTAACGCCGTGCGGATGGCCGCCGCCGTAGCCCGCTCGTTCGTCAGCGTCAGAATCTCGCCGGCGGCGAGTCCCCCACCCCTCGAGCTGCGGAGATACAGCTCGAAGCTCCGGGCGTCGTCGTCGGCGAAGTGGAGCCAGTTCTCACGGGGTAGCTTCTGGTATTCGGAGATGCCCACGAGCAGGGCCATGGTTCGGCCGCCGGCAAACTCCTGCGCCCGGCGGGTGAGTTCCTCGGCGGCGAGCTGCTCCTGCAAGGCGAAAATCTTCCCCCGCAGCCACACCGCGTCGCGAAGATTCGCGGCCAGCTTCTTGTATTCGGCGA
>CAYRPT010000374.1:0-4980 GCA_964425895.1 uncultured Solibacteraceae bacterium
TGACCCGCTCCAGTCCGAAGCGCTGGATCAGCTCGGCCCGGCTCATGATCTCGGTCCGATCGTCGTAGCTCCAGCCCACCAGCGCCATGAAGTTCACCATCGCTTCGGACAGGTAGCCGAGTTCCTGAAACCGCCGCACGAATACGGGCAGGAGGCGGCCATCCGGAGCCCGCTCTTCCCGCTTGCTCATTTTGCCCTTCCCCGCGGGGTTCAGGATGAGGGGGAGATGGGCCATCACGGGCGGTTCCCAACCGAGCGCCCTGTACAAGTGGACATGGAGCGGGAGACTGTTCACCCACTCATCGCCGCGGAGGATGTGGCTGATCTCCATCAGGTGGTCGTCGATGACGTTCGCAAGGTGATAGGTGGGGATTCCATCCGACTTCATCAGTACCGTGTCCTGAAGGATCGCGTTCTGAAAGGTGATGTCGCCGCGAATCACGTCGTGAACGGTGATCTCACCGTCGAGCGGCGCCTTGAAGCGCACGGTGTGAGCTTCTCCCCCGGCGGCGCGGCGGGCGGCTTCGCCGCGGTCGAGCGTCCGGCAGAGGCGGTCATAGCCAGGGTTGAGGCCCTGCTCCTGCGCCTTACGGGAAACGGCTTCCAGGCGCTCCGGCGGGCAGAAGCAGCGGTAGGCGCTGCCGTCCTCGATCATCCGCCCGCAGTGGGACCGATAGATGTCAAGCCGCTCCGTCTGCACATACGGGCCGTACTCTCCCCCCACTTCCGGCCCTTCGTCCCAGTCCAGGCCGAGGTAGCGCAGCCCGTTGAGAAGCCAGCCGAGCGCCTCGGGATTGTAACGCTTTTGATCGGTGTCCTCGATGCGGAGGATGAACCGGCCGTCATGGCGGCGCGCGAAGAGGTAGTTGAACAACGCGGTGCGCGCGCCGCCCACGTGAAAATCACCGGTGGGGCTGGGAGCGTAACGCACGCGTACGGGCCGGGGAGTTGGAGTCACCAAAATCAGTATAGCGAGGGCTCCCGGAGGCGCCGGCGTCCGGGGGCGGAATGCCAAGCGCTCCGGCCTTCCCATGCGATACTGAACGAACAATGGATGAGGATCTCCCGAGGCGTCTCGCCAAACTCCTGGAGGCCGTCGCCGCACGGGACGCCGAACGGATCCGGCAGGAGCGGGAGATCGCGGCCGTGCGGCGAGAGGCGGCCTTCGAGCTTTACGTGATCTGTTCGAATCTCGTGCGGAGCGTCAATGCCATTGCCGGGGACGCCCGGCTGGAGCTTTCGCCCCCCGACTACTCACCCGAGCTCTTTCGGGACGGCGGCCCGAATCTTTTCCAGATCGGCGTTTCGGGACGCCTGGTGGATATCGCGTTCGAAAGCACCGAGGCCATCCTCTCCACCGAGAACTTCCGCACGCCGTACACGCTCCAGGGCTCTATCCGCTGGTTCAGCCAGGAGTCTCTCGAGTCGCTGGGCATCCGCGAGCACTTGCTGTTCTGTTGCCTCGAGGATGGCGAGGGATCGTGGGTTTGGCTCGATTCCGTAACGCACCGGACCGGCCCGTGTGACGAGGACTACCTGGGCAGGCTGATCGAGGAGCTACTGAAGTAGCCGGGCGAAACCCGGCTCAGCCATCATGTTGAACGTCGTTCTGATCGGGAAGATCGCCGCGCTTGGCAGAGAGATCATCGAGCGCGAGCTGCGCTGCGAGGTGCGCTTCACGGTGATATCGAACGCCGCGGAAGCCGGCCGGTGGAGCGAACGGGTCGCCGAGGCCGAGGTGCTGGTGGGTTGGCCCTTGACGCCCAAGATCGTCCGGGCAGCCCGTGGAGTCCGGCTGATTCAGGCGGCCGGTGCGGGCGTGGACGGTGTTCCCTTCGACCTTCTGCCGCCCGGTGTGATCGTCGCTAACACGTTCCACCACGAGACCTCCATCGCCGAGCACATCCTGATGGCGATGCTCTGGCTGACGCGGCGGCCGGACGAGTATGACCGCCGCCTGCGCGAAGGCGACTGGTGGGGTAGCTGCATCTGGGGCGAGACGCCCCGTCTCGGCGTGCTCGACGGGAAGACGGCGCTTCTGATCGGCCTTGGACATATCGCCCGCGAGGTGGCGCGCCGTACCCGCGCCTTCGGCGTCCGCAATGTCGCCGTCTCACGCGACCCCCGGGGCGAGGCGCCCGACATCGACGAGCGGGTCGGCTATGACCGGTGGGAGGAACGCCTCAGCGAGGCCGATTTCGTGATTCCCTGCTGCCCGCTCACGCCGCGAACCGAAGGCTTGATCGGCGCGCCGCAATTCGACCGCATGAAGCCTTCGGCGTACCTGATTAACACCGCCCGCGGACCCGTGGTGGACGAGACGGCGCTCTTCGAAGCTCTGCGCGGCGGGCGCATCGCCGGTGCGGCCATCGACGTCTGGTACGACTATCCGCGCGACCCCGCCGAACGGCGCCTGCCGTCCCGATGCCCCTTTCACGAACTGCCCAACGTGCTGATGACCCCTCACGTCTCGGGCTGGACCCTGCGCACGGTCGAGGGCCGGATGCGCGACATCGCCGAGAACCTCAGCCGGCTCGACGAAGGCCGTCCCCTGCTCAACGTGGTCTATCAGGCGCCGCGCGGCTAAGATCGCGACCGCCGGCTCAGCCGGACCACGTTCTCCATCAGCCGGAGGCCGCAGTCGCCTTCGAGCGTGAGAATCGATTCGGGATGGAACTGCACGGCTTCGATGGCCAGGTCCCGGTGCCGGATTCCCATGATCACGCCGTCCTCCGATTCGGCCGTGATCTCAAGACATGCCGGCAACTTCTCCCGGATGGCGTAGAGAGAGTGGTAGCGGCCCACCTTGAACCGCCCGGGCAATCCGGTGAAAATCCCCACGCCGAAGTGCCGGATCACCGACGGTTTGCCGTGCATCGGATAGTCGAGCACGCCGAGCTCCCCACCGAACGCTTCGACGGCGCCCTGCAAGCCGAGGCAAACCCCGAAAACGGGAACGCCGCGCGCGGCGGCGTGCCGGATCAACGCCGGAACTCCGAAGTCGTCGGGGCGGCCGGGACCCGGGGATACGAGGATGATATCCGGCGCTTCCTTCTCGATCAGTTCAAGCGGAAACCCGGCGCGATACGTCGTGACGCTCGCTCCGGTCTGCCGCACGTAGTTCGATAGCGTGTGGATGAAGCAGTCGGCATTGTCGACCAGGAGGAACCGGACGCCCTCGCCGGGTTTTGCGCGCGTTTCCACCGGCGCCGGCGCCGCGGGCCGCTCGTGAATGGCGCGGAAAAAACCGGTGGCTTTCATGCGGGTCTCGCGCTCCTCCGACTCGGGAACGGAGTCGTAGAGAAGCGTGGCGCCGACCGGATACTCGGCGATTCCGTCCCGGAGATGAACGGTGCGGATGAGGATTCCGGTGTTCAGATCTCCGTTGAGCGAGATCATTCCGATCGCGCCGCCGTACCAGCCGCGCGGACCTTTTTCCAGGTCTTCAATGGCCTGCGCGGCCGCCTTCTTGGGTGCGCCGATCATGGTGACGGACCACATGTGCGTCAGAAACGCGTCGAGCGAGTCGAAGCCTTCGGCCAGCAGGCCCTCGACATGATCGACGGTGTGGAACACGCCGGCGTAGGCTTCGATCAGCCGCCGCCCGATCACCTTCACCGAGCCCGGGACGCAGACGCGCGACTTGTCATTGCGGTCGACGTCCGTACACATGGTAAGCTCCGATTCCTCCTTGGGGGAGGCGAGCAAATCGCGGATGTTCTCGGCGTCGCGCAGGGGATCGCCGGTACGGCGGGCGGTTCCCGAAATGGGCGAGGTCTCGACGCGGCGGCCCTCCACGCGCACGTACATCTCCGGGGACGCGCCGATGAGCTGTTCGTCGCCGAACTGGAGGAAGAACTCGTACGGGCTCGGGCTGGCCACCTGGACGCGCTCGAACAGACGCGACGGCCTCTCGGAATACGACGTGCGGAACGTCTGGCGGAGAACGACCTCGTAGTACTCCCCCCGGCGCATTCCGTCGCGTACGATCTCGACGTTGCGCATGTACTCCTCGGGCGTGTGGTCCGAGACGATCTCGCCGGGGGGAAGCCGGGGCGGCTCGGGAATCCTCTCTCCGGAACGCCCGGCGCCCAGCGTCGACAATGCCCCGCGCTCGAAGTCATACTCGTAGTGCTCGATCACCTCGCGCATGCGGTCCATGAAGTAGATGTCGTCGCAGAGGAAAAGGTGAAGGTCTTTGGGCCAGTTGCGGGGCTTCTTCTGCTCGATGGGATCGAAGCGGTACAGCAGGTCGAAGCCGAAGGCGCCGATCAGGGCGAGGCGCGAATCTTCGCCGCTGCGGAATTCGGCGATGAGCGCCCGCAGAATCGAGAATGCCGAGGGCTGCTTGCTCCGTTCTTCCTCGGAGAAGAGCGCAGGCAGCGGCTGAAGGCGGCCGGCAAGCGTCCCGCCGTTGTTTTCGAACGACTCCCAATGTGGGTGTGGCTCGAGCACCGGCTGGAGGATCCGGTTGATGATCTCACCCCGCGCGTTCAGCGGGCGGAACTCGACACTCCGCTCGAAGGCCACAACTTCGACCGGCGGTCGGATGGCGGCGATGTCCCACCGGGAGTAGCGCCCCGGGTATTCATAGCCGGACGAGAGGTAGATGCCGCGATAGTCGTCCATTTGCCGCAGCAGGCTCTCCAGGCCGCGCTCGTAGGGGATCGGCGTTACCTGGCGTATGACGTTGATGCCGCTGGGGGTTTGATAGCGACGATCCTGCATGGAGGCCTGCCGGCCTCGAGCGGCCGGGCTGAGACTTCAGCATAGCAGAGCCGGACCGGCGAGCCCTGCGGGTGCAGCGCCCGAAGCCTGGCCGGCCGGCTCAAGCGTGGGAGCGAAACCGGGGAAGCTCGCCGGCGCGTTCCAACCCGCTGCTTGCGGACGCCCGGTAAACCGGATACGGTAAAAGAAGAGACCGTGGTGAGGTGCGAGAGTGGTTGAATCGGGCGGTCTCGAAAACCGTTGAACCTTTAC
>CAYRPT010000375.1:0-4975 GCA_964425895.1 uncultured Solibacteraceae bacterium
ATCCGGCGGCACGGCAAGCCGCGCGTTTTCGACTTTCCACCCAAAGCTCACTGGGACCTCGGACCGGAATTGGGGGTGCTGGATCTCGAACGCGCCGCGAAGGTGGCGCGGGCGCGCTTCGCGGTCTACCTGGGCGCCGGGGCGAAGCTCGAACGGGCACTGATCAATTTCATGCTGGACGTGCACACCGCCCATCACGGCTACACTGAGGTGCTGCCGCCCTTCCTGATCAACTCCGCCGCCCTTTATGGCACCGGTCAGCTCCCGAAATTCGCCGGGGACTCGTTCCGGATCGAAGGCGAGGACCTGTGGCTGGCGCCCACGGCTGAGGTGCCGGTCACCAACTTGCTGGCCCGCGAGGTGCTCGACGCGGACGCCCTGCCCATCCGGCTCTGCGCTTATACTCCCTGTTTCCGCAGCGAGGCGGGCGCCTACGGACGGGACGTCCGGGGCATCATCCGCCAGCACCAGTTCCAGAAGGTGGAGCTGGTGAAGTTCACCCGGCCCGAGGAAAGCTACGCCGAACTGGAGACACTCACCGCCGACGCCGAGGATATTCTCGTCCGCCTCGGCCTGCCTTTTCGCACGGTGGCGCTCTGCACCGGCGATCTTGGCTTCGCTTCCGCCAAGACGTACGACATCGAGGTCTGGCTGCCCGGCCAAGACGGGTACAAGGAGATCTCCTCGTGCTCCAACTTCGAGGCGTTTCAGGCGCGCCGGGCGTCGATCCGCGCGAAGCGGGGCGCCGGCAAGCCGGAGTTCCTCCACACCCTCAACGGCAGCGGCCTCGCCGTTGGGCGCACCTGGGTGGCGATCGTCGAGAACTACCAGCAACGCGACGGCACCGTCGTGATCCCGGCGGCCCTCCGGCCCTATCTGAACGCCGAGCGCATCACCCCGGAGGGTGTGCTCGGCTGAGGGGGATACCGGGAGTCACAACCAGGTTTCGGTTGCCGACGGTCGAGGTACGGCTCGTCTGCTCAATAAGATAGAGCTCGTTGCGTCAGCGACGGTGGTGTCGCTGCCCGCTCCACGCCTCTTAAACTGGTGGCTCGGAAGGAACCAATCCTTCCCAGGGGTGCGCGCCCGCCGCGCGCCGCGCCGCTCAGGAGGCTGACCCAGTGAGGTTTGGTGGATTTGCCAATGTGGTAACGCCGTGCATGCTATTCTTGCGCGCCGTAACGCTGTTCGGAGAACCGGCGCTCACGACCATCGATGACGCGCTCTACAAGGCCGACGGCTCTCCGTTCGAAGGCACCGTGATGATTAACTGGCGGGGTTTCGAGGGCCCGGACACGATCAACGTGCCTACCAACAGCGTCACCTCGCAGATTCGCGGCGGCCGTCTGTTCGTCCGCCTGGTTCCGACCAGCACCGCGCCCCACCCGGCGTACTACTCGGTCCGCTACATCACGTCGGGAGGTTCGCAGTTCACCGAGCTATGGAGCGTGCCGGTGAGCGAGATTGCCCTCCGTGTAAGGGATGTCCGTATCGACTGGCCGCCGCCGACCACGGCCGCAGTGGCGCCGGTGACCGGCGTTACGGTCGATGACGTGGAAGGACTTCCCGAGGCGCTGGACATCCGTCCGGCGAAAGGGCAGAGCTTCGCCCCGAACCGGGCGGCGGTGATTGGCGCAACCGGCGAGATCGAGGGCGCCACCGGCAGTCCGGCGGACTGCGTGCGCGTGGATGGGACCGCCACGCCGTGCGGCAGTTCGGTGGCGGGCGGTTTCAACGACAACGAGGCGCCAGTGGGCTCCATCGACGGCAGCAACCGGGTTTTTGCTCTGACGGGGACCCCGGATCCCTCTTCCAGCCTGTTTCTCCATCGCAACGGACTGCTCCAGCGTCAGGGGTTCGACTACTCGGTGTCGGGGAACGTTGTAACGTTCGAGGTCGTTTCCACCCCGCAGCCGGGCGACATCCTACTCGCTTCGTACCGGACGGACGCCTCGTTGACCTCACTCCTTGGCTTTGTCGACCTCGAAACGCCGACAGGCGTGGTCGATGGCGCCAACGCGTCGTTCACGTTGTCGGCGGCCCCCAATCCGGAGACGAGCTTGATGGTTTACCGCAACGGCATGCTTCTCAGCGCCGGAACGGATTACACGGTGAGTACGAATCTCCTCGTTTTTCAACCGGCTGTCATACCGCAACCGGGCGATGTTCTCCAGGCATCCTATCGAACTTCAGGGCTGTAGCAACCCAAGGGCCATAGCCCGATAGTTCTGCCAATACTAAGGGCTTTCGTTCAATCATTTACGCCGATGCCCCGGTTGTTTCGGGTCCGTTGCGATGGCACGATTGTAATCGAAGATGTTGGGAGGAGAGGAACTTAATATGGCGCAACGACTTTCGGAAGCTCTGCTTCGGCTCTGGTTCAACCGGCGGGCGCAAGACCTCGTCGAATATGCACTCGCGGCCGCGTTCGTGGCGGTGACGGCGTCGGTGTTCTTCCCGCCGGCCATCACGCCGGCGATCAGTACGGTGTACGCGAAGATCGCCGTCATCTTTTCGAAGCAGCCATAGCTCGTAACAAAGGAGTTCGAGCGGGCCGCGGCGCGTTGCGCCCACAGATAGTCCCGGCGAGAAGTTTCTCCCTCCCGCCACCGCCCGTTGACCGCCGGTGGCGAAACGAACCCAGACGTCCTCACGCTGTATCCCACATATCCCACGCGTCTGTAACCGGGTGATCCCAGTGCGCGGTGCCGCCCGCCGCGCTGAGGCTGCGTCATGCACTCGGTGTGCCGGGCCTGCCGGCAGTGGCCGAGACGACCACCGGCGGAGGCCGCCGGCGCCGAAGCGAGTACAATCAGACCGGAGCGGCCCAATGCTCAACCGGCGTAGACATTCGGAAAGGGCGGCCGTGCGGCGCCGAAGTGTACTGGGCGTGCTGCTGGCGCCGTGGAAGGCGTGGCCCGCCTCACGGCAAGCGCCGCGGATGCAATGGGCCGACTCCTCGCGGTTGGGCCGTCCCTTTTCGAAGGACCCGTCCGTGATTCGATTCGGCGGCCGATACCTGCTCTACTATTCCCTGCCCGGGACGGCGGACGGAAAACGGGGCTGGGCCATTGGCATCGCCGAAAGCCGGGACCTTGTCACCTGGCGCAAAGCGGCCGAAGTTCCGCCGGTGCAGGAGTGCGAACGGAATGGGATCTGTGCCCCCGGAGCGCGGGTGATCGGGCGGCGCGTGCACCTTTTCTACCAGACCTACGGCAACGGCCGCCTCGATGCCATTTGCCATGCTGAGTCGGACGACGGACTATCGTTTGCGCGGGATCCTGAGAATCCGGTCTTCCGTCCGCACGGCGCATGGAACGCGGGCCGGGCGATTGATGCCGACGTAATCGGCTTTGGCGACCGATGGTATCTGTACGCGGCTACCCGCGATCCCGAGATGAAGGTTCAAATGTTGACGGGCGCGGTGGCGGAGCAGGGCCGCGGCTTCGGCCGGGGCGCGTGGAAAATGCTGGCCGACGGGCCGCTGCTCAAGCCCGAGCTGCCGTGGGAGCGCGACTGTATCGAGGCGCCATCCTTGCTGGCGCGCGACGGCACACTCTTCATGTTCTACGCGGGCGCTTACAACAACGCGCCGCAACAGATCGGCTGTGCCCGCAGCCAGGACGGGGTGCATTGGGAGCGGCTTTTCACGGAACCGCTGGTCGCGAACGGAGAGCCCGGCGAGTGGAACGCGTCGGAATCGGGCCACCCCGGTGTCTTCGTGGACGACGATGGGCAAACATATCTTTTCTACCAGGGCAACAACGACGGCGGCCGGACTTGGTGGCTGTCCTGGGTGAAGCTCAGTTGGCGCGACGGAAGGCCGTACGTAAGTCCGTCTCAGAGGGCCTGAGAGATTCTGACCTCTCGATTCCGCGGCGGCTCCTTCCGCGGTTGCCCCGGCGCCGCTCCCTCCGCGTGGGGCGAGGATTGCCGCCGGCCGGTTTGCCCGGCCGATGGGGACAGCCATTCGTGTCCACCCAGCGCCGCGGAAGGTACTACGATGAGAGGGCGATGCAGGGTATCCGGCTTCTGTCAGGAGCAGCGATTCTTATGCTAATGGGCGGCGGAGATCTGGCGGCAGCGGGCCGCCGGCAGGCCCGGTCGCTGGTGATCAGCCAGCGGGGTATCGTGGCGACGAGCCAGGTGCTGGCGTCGCAGGCAGGCGCGCAGGTGCTGGCTCGCGGCGGATCGGCCGTCGATGCGGCGATCGCGGCGAACGCGGTGCTCGCCGTGGTCGAGCCCATGATGAACGGGATGGGGGGTGACCTGTTCGCCATGCACCGTGAGGCATCGAGCGGCCGGATCACCGGGTTGAATGCGAGCGGTTGGGCGCCGCGGCGGCTGACTCCGGATCTCGTGAAAGCCAGGGGGTTCGCTTCCATGCCGCAGAGCGGCATCCTTTCCGCGACGACGCCGGGTTGCGTGGCCGGCTGGAAAGCGCTGCATGACCGGTTCGGAAAGTTGCCGTGGGGTGAGCTTTTTCGGCCGGCCGCCTACTACGCGGAGCACGGTTTCCCGGTGACCGAGTGGATCCAAGGCTACTGGCAGGATGGAGCGGGCAAGCTGCGCTCCGACGCCGCCGCCAGACGGATCTTCTTACCCGGCGGCCGGGCGCCGGAAGTCGGGGAGGTATTCCGGAATCCCGAGTTGGCGGCGGCGCTCCGCCTGGTGGCCGGGCAGGGGGCGGAGGCCTTCTATCGGGGGCCGATCGCCGAAGCCATACTAAGAACGTCCGAGCGCCTGGGAGGGGTCTTCGACGCCGAGGACCTCGGCGCGTTCGAGCCGGAGTGGGCCGAGCCGGTCCATACCGAGTATCGCGGCTGGAGCGTCTACGAGCTGCCCCCCAACAGCCAGGGGATGGCGGCGCTCGAAATGCTGAACCTGATGGAGCGGTTCCCCCTCGGGCGTCATGACGCGGATAGCGCTGAGGCTATGCACCTCAAGATTGAAGCGCAAAAGCTCGCCTACCAGG
>CAYRPT010000376.1:0-4931 GCA_964425895.1 uncultured Solibacteraceae bacterium
ACTACACCCATTCAGAGATTATTGAGGCGGTTTTCCGGCGCACGCGGGTCACGGTCGGGCTGATGACGGCGGCGAAGCTGTTGTCAGCGGTCGAGCCGCTGATCCGGTACCACCGCGACCGGTTCCGAGGAGGTGAGGCGGTGCCCGAAGGGTCGCCGCGCTATGAGTTCGGCCTCCAGCAGCGCGAAGATGTGCTGCACCGGTTGCTAGACGTATGGGCTACGGGCGAGGCCGCTGCCTCGCTAGGTTTCGCCGCCGCGCGTCTGTTTGACGTGCTCGACGCCGTCGAGAAGGAGAAGGACGCAGTCCTCGCCGCCGCCGGGATGACCGGAGGCGCGGCCTTCAAGGCCCTTCGCCGGAGGCTCGCGGACGCCGTCGAATTGGTCGAGCTCGAGGCGCAGCCCGCGGAGAAGCGCGATGCGGAGCGCTACGAAAGCTTGCAGGCCGACCCCGTGGTGCGATTCCTCGCGCTCGATTCCCTGGCCAACGTACTCTGTCCGGCGGCGAAACTGTGGAACACCGGGCACGGCGCCAATATGATGCGCGAGGCGGTCAGCCTCATGGGTGGGTACGGCATCACCGAGGATTGTCCTGGATTCCTTGGCCACAAGTGGATGGATGCCCAGCTAGAGGCTACCTACGAGGGTCCGGAGGCGGTCCAGAGGAGGCAGCTTTCGGTCACGATGACCAACGAGGTGTTCCTGGCTCACTTCCGGCAGTGGATTCGCGAGATGCGGCGGGTCGCGGGGCGCCGCCCCGGCACCGGGGCCTGTACGCTGGCCTCGGCGATGGAACTGTGGCTGTGGACCGTCCATCATTTGCAGATCGCGCGCGATGCGGAGGGCGCGAAGCTCTTTCAGGGAGCGCGCCAGGCAGTGACGTTTGCACTGGCGGACGCTCTGTGCTGGCTGCTGGCGACCCGGCAGCAGATCCTCGACGTTCTGGAACTGGAAGAGCAGGGTCCCACGCACCCGGTGGTCGCCGAAGGGCTGGCGGGAACGGTTCGGTTTTTCAGCGATCTTGCCCATGCGCACGCCGCCCACGCCGCGGGTGAGGTGGGCCGCATCTGCGCCGAGCTCGTGTTTGGCTACAACCGCCATCCGGCCTGGGATTCCCCCGGCCAAGAAGCCTGCTTCACTGAAGCGGAGTTGGTGGTTCTCGACGCGATGGTTCCGGGAATGGGAGGATTCACCACGGATGTCGTCAAGGATGACGGGTCGCACCCGGCAAAGGCCGGGCCGTGCGCGCGATTCGCCGGATTCGAAGACTTCGTGCGTCTCCGGACGAAACTCGACGGCTGCCTCACCGGAGCGATGCTGGCGAAGGACCGGGCCGCCAGGGCGCTGACCAAGGTCATGATTCCGGCGGCCCTCGACTACCCCAGGTGAAGAGGCGACCTTGAGCAGCGACGCTGTCACGCGCCAGACCCTGGAAGTCGATATCGCCTGCGTCGGCTTCGGACCGGCCGCCGGGGGCTTCCTGACGACCCTCGCCCACCGGCTTGCCAGCCAGGATGCGCCAGCCATAGAGAGCCGGGTCATGCCGGGCATGCCATTCCAGGTAGTCTGCTACGAGCGCGCGGACGACATGGGTTTGGGGGTGTCGGGCGCCGTCACGCGAGCGCGCGCGATCCGCGGCAGCTTTCCGGATCTCGATCCCGCCGGGATTCCGATGGCGGCGCCGGTCGTGGAGGAAAAGATTCTCTATCTGCTCGACCCCCATGGCGCTTCGCGCCGGTCTCTGGGTGTGCGGATGGTGGACGGGCTGCTCCGCGCCGTTCCGGCGGCCCGGCGTGCCGGACTCCACGCCGTCGAGCTCCCCTACACACCAGGGTTCCTCCATAAGGCTGGTGGACTCGTTCTCTCGCTGGGCCAATTCAATTCCTGGGTCGGCCAGCGTCTGATGATGAGCGGAACGGTTCAGGTCTGGCCCTCCTCGCCGGTTGCCGGCCCATTGATCGAAGGAGGGCGGGTCGTCGGGGTCCGCCTGGTGGATCAGGGCGTCGGGCGGGACGGCGAGCCGGGCGAGGGTTATCTGCCCGGCTTGGATGTTCGAGCCGGGCTGACCGTGGTTGGCGACGGTCCGGTAGGGCCGGTTGGGCGCAAGCTGGACGAGGCGTTCGGTGTGCCGGAGGGACACTCGAGGCGTGAATGGGCTGTCGGGATGAAGTTCGTCATCGACCTACCCTCGAGGACGGACCTGAAGCCGGGAACCGTTTTTCACACGATTGGCTACCCCGAGGCCGAGATCTTCGGCTTTTTCTACGTTCACCCGGATCATGTCGCCTCGGTGGGTATCTTCGTTCCGTCGTGGTTTGAGAATCCGGTGCGCACGGCCTACCGGTACCTTCAGCACTACATCCAGCACCCATACCTGTGGCGCTTCTTAGAGGGAGGTACTCTTCGGAGTTGGGGCGCCAAGTCTCTTCAGGAATCGGGCCGGCGTGGGGAGCCCCACCTCGCCGGTGACGGGTACGCCCGCATCGGCGAAGGCTCCGGCTCCACGAACGTGCTGACCGGCTCGGGCGTCGACGAAGCGTGGCAGACAGGAGTTTGCCTCGGCGAGGCGGTCATCGAACTGCTGGAGCAGGACAAGCCGTTCTCCGGGGAGAACCTCAACCAGGCGTATGTCGCTCGCCGGCGAGCGAACTGGATCGACCGCGAAAGTCGCGCGGCCGAACGGGCCCGCGACGGGTTTACATGGGGTGTGCTGGCCGGTTTTGCCGGGATGGGACTGGCGGGTTTGACCGGAGGACTCCTGGCGGTTCCTCGCAAGCCGGAAGCATCCAGGAAACGGACCGGCCGCATCGAGGAGTTCTATGCCGGCCGGATCCCGCCGGAGGAGATCGAGCGGATCCGCGAGGAATGCGCGCGCCAGGGTAAGCCCCTCCACGACGCTTTGATGGACCGCTCCGGCTGGCCGCCGATCGAGCACGACGGCCGCCTGCTGATGAGCCACCAGGACGCCTTGATGGTGGGGGGGAAAGTACAGGCGCCGGCGGGTGTCGCCGACCACGTGGTATTCCTGTATCCAAGCCTTTGCGAGACCTGTGGCGCGCGGCTCTGCGTGGAGATGTGCTCCGGCGAGGCGATTCACCCGGGTGAGGGAGGCGTGCCGGGATTCGATCGCGAGAAGTGCGTCCACTGCGGCGCCTGCTTCTGGAACTGCGAGCGGGAGAACATACGTTTCGAAGCGGGGCCGGGAGGACTGCACTCCGCGGAGAACTGACGGCGAAGCGCTGACGTTTCGCTCTCGAAGGCGAGACTGGATGAACTCATGAGCGACTCCTACCACATCGTGGTTTGCGGCGGCATCGTGCCCGATCCGCTGCAAACCCTCGAGCCGATCCCGGGGCCCGCGGGTCCCTCTCTGAAGAACGAGATGATGCTGCCGGCGGTGCTCGACCCCTGGGCCGCCCACGGCCTGTACGAGGCGGCGCGTCTGGCGAAAAACCATCCGGGAAGCCGGCTATGGCTGGTGAGCCTCAGCCCGAAGGCCAAACTCCAGCAGGTGATGATGACCATTGCGCAGAAGGCGCCCTTCGAGCTGATCGCCATTGACGGCCCGCTGTCAGGTTTCACCGACTCAGGCGAGGTCGCCACGGCTCTGGCCCGGGCTATCGGGGCGATTCCCGGGCTCGAACGCGGCCGGCTGCTGCTTTTCGGTGGCTGGGAATCGGCTTCGCGCGGCGCGGGAACCACGCTGGCGATGGCCGGGGAGATTCTCGGGATCACCGAACAGTTCCAAGGCGTAGACGCCCTTGAAGTACAGGCCGACGGCGGATTGCGCGTCCTCGAGCGTGTCGAGGGCGGAGTGCACCAGGTTTCGGTGTGCGCCGGCCCGCCCGCGGTGTTCGGGTGGGCCACCGGATCGCTGCCGGAACCTCCGAATCAGCCGCAGATCGGTATGCAGAACATGCGGGCGATCCTTCCGGCCCTACAAAGGGCGGCGCCGGCGGCGCTCGCCGGCGAGGGGTTGCGGTTCCACTCCGCGGCGGCGACGAAAACGAAGCGCGAGACGAGAATTGAGAAGGACCTGCCGCCGGAGCAGATCGCCCGGCAGTTGATGGAGTGGATCCAGGAGTGAACGCGATGGAACGAATCCTCCTTCTGCTCGATGTCCAACCGGACGGGACCCTGCCGAAAGCCGCGTTTGAAGCGGTGGAGCGGGTTCGAACGCTGGCTTGCGCTCTTAAGGGCGCCGTCTGGAGCGTCGGTTTGGTAGGCGACGAAGTGCAGGCCGCCGGTGAAACCCTCGGCTCCTGCGGCGCCGGCAAGTTTTATGCGGTGAGCGGAGACGAATTCCGCCAGCCCCGGTACGCCTCCGACGCTGCCGCCGCCGAGGCGATCTGCCGGGCGGATGGGGCGACGCTGGTGGTAGCGCCGGCGACGTCGCGGTGGTCGCGGGCGCTGCCCGGCGTCGCGCAACGGATTGGCGGCGCCGCCGATACCCACGTAACCGGCGTCGACGTTGACGACGATGGTGGGATCGTGGTCCGGCGCTCGTATTATCGCCAGCGCATTGACGCGGCGCAGAGCCGGACCCGTCGCCCGTGGATTCTACTTCTCGATGGCGGCTCGGGCAAGAGCTGGTCGGGCGCGCCGGCGGAGTGCCGGCTCGAGGCCGTGGCCACCCGCGGCGAATTCGTGGCGAGCCGCACGACGGTGGCCGGCATCCAAGCGCCCCAAGCCGAGGAGCAGACCATTCGTCCCGATGCGGCGCTACTCTTTGTCGCCGGCGCCGGTTGGACGAAGAAGCAGGCCGACGGCCAGGTGCATGCCGCCGACGCGGGAGAGATCATCCTGGATTTCGTGCGCCGCAGCAAATGTTCTTTAGGTTCGAGCAAGTCGCTCGTAGACCTGGCGGGCGAGGGTCAAGCCGTGCTGCCGTTCCTGACGCACTTGCACCAGGTGGGGCAGACCGGCTCCACG
>CAYRPT010000377.1:0-4906 GCA_964425895.1 uncultured Solibacteraceae bacterium
CGAGCCCGTTGACGGAAGCGATGCCATCTCGATGATGACGGTGTCCGGGAACTACGAGGGGCGATATGAGGACCTCATGAAGTTCATCAACCTGCTCGACCGCTCGCCGCGTTTCCTGATTCTCGATACGCTGACGGCGGCTCCCGAACGGACCGCCGGCCTGCTCACGATGAATTTCAAGATGAACGCGTTCGTGATGGAGGGCAAGATGCCGCAGCCTTCCAAGCCGGAGGCGGGCAGCGCGCCGGACGGGGATGGCGAGCCGGGGGCTCGACCCGTCCCGGAAGCGGGTCCACCGGCGGTATCCATGGCAAGGGAGGTAACGGACCAATGAGGCTCGGCGCGGAGCCCAAGAAGGTGGCGATCCTTGGCGGCTTGGCGCTGGTGGCGGGCTACCTTTTGTTTTTCAGCGGGGAGTCGGACGTCCCTGCCTCCACGGCGCCACGCCCGGCTCCGAGAACCGGGGCCGCACCATCGCCGGCAGCGCGCGAGGCGTCGCCGGTGGTCCCAAGGAGCGCCGCCGCGGCCCGGCGAGGCGGACGCGAGTTCCGCCCGTCGCTCAAGCCGCGCCGCCCCGAGGACCGGCCGGATCCCATGACCATCGACCCGACGCTGCGCCTCGATGTGCTGGCGAAGCTCCAGGAGGCACGGTTGGACGGGGTCACCCGCAGCCTCTTCGAGTTCTCCAAGGCGCCGCCGCCCAAGGCCCCCGAACCGAAATTGTCGCCGGAGACGCTCCAGGAGATCCAGCGGAAGCGGGAGGAGGAAGCCGCCAAGGCGCCGCCCGGGTCTCCGCCCAAGCCTCCGCCTCCGCCGATCACGATCAAGTTTTACGGATACGTGAACCGGCTCGACGTGAATGACCGCCGGGCCTTCTTCCTCGATGGCGAAGACATCTTCGTGGCGGGCGAAGGGGACGTCGTCAAGAAGCGCTATCGCATTGTTAAGATCGGAGTAAACTCGGCCGTGGTCGAGGACACGGAGCACGACCACCAGCAAACGCTGAAACTGGAGGAGGCGCGTGGCTAGGCTGATCGGGAGTGAAAGGAACGAGCGCGGTCCGGACGGGCCGCCGCAAGGGGCTCAAGGGAGTACCGCCGGCGCGGCCCGCTCCGTCACTCGGCCGGCGGAGTCCGGCTTCGCGATGCTGCTGGTCTTCGTGATGGCGGCCTCCGTCTCGCTGATGCTCTATCGCGAGATGCCCCGGCTGATCTTCGAATCGCAGCGCATCCGCGAACAGGAGTTGATCGAGCACGGAGAGCAGTACAAACGCGCCATTCAACTTTACGTCCGGAAATACAAGAAGTACCCCGCCAGCCTGGACGATCTGGAGACCGGGAGCGAGCTTCGGTTTCTGCGCCGCCGCTACAAAGATCCGATGACGGGCAAGGACGAATGGCGGCTGATTCACATCGACAACGCGGGTTTCTACACGGATTCCCTGATCCACAAGCCGCAGCAGCAGGAAGAGAAGAAATCCCAGAACACATTCATCACCGAGGGCGCCGCCTTCGGCTCCACCGGACCCGCCCCCGGCGAGGAGTCCACTACGGGGGCCGCGGTGCGGGGAGCGAGCGACCGCCCGGTTGTGCAGGCGTTCCAGTTTCGCGGCGCGAGTCCGATTCCGGGACAGCCCGGCTATCCGGTGGCCCCGGCCACTGGCGAGGCCGTGCAGGGGGCGCCGGACGCCGAGGCGGGCAGCGTCCCGCCGGAGCAGGGCGCACTCCCGTTCCCGCTCGTCAATCCGGGACAGGGCGACCCCGTCCAGCAGCCCGCGGCCGGCCAACAGTATCCTGGAGCTCCCACACTGCCCGGTTACCCCTATCCGCAGGCTGGTCAAACGGGATACCCGGGCGTTTCACCCGGCCAGCAGGCGCCGTATGGCCTTCAGGGACAGTATCCCTATCCGCAGCCGGGCGCACAGACCGGGGGACAGCCGGTTCAAGTCCCCTATCCGGTAGGCATCCCCGGCGTTCCCGGCGCGTACGTGCCAGGCGGGACGCCAGGAGGGGCGGGCCAGAATCCGGCTTACCCTACAGCTCCCGGGACGGGCGCGGCGTACCCCGGCTACCCGGGATACCCGGGCCAGAATCCGGCCTATCCGGGAGCCGTGAATCCCTATGCGCCCACCGGCCAGCCGGCGGGGAACCCGGCGCAGACACAGAATCCCTATTACGGGGTCCCGGGCGCCGCCAGCCCGTACCCGCCGGCGGGTTCCCCCCAGTATCCGCAGTACGGCCAGCAGACCAGTCCTTCCTACCCGCAGTACGGGCAGCAGCCAAGCATCGGACAGGGCTTCTCCCTGGGAGGGAGCCAGCCGCCTTTCGCCAGCCAATTTCCGGGAGGTTCACCGTCGCCCGTAGTGGGACCCGGCGGAACGGCCGGATTCCCAACGTCAGGCGCGTCTCCCGGCTCAGCGTTCAGCGGCGGCGCGCAGCCCGGCGTTGGAGCGTTCGGTTCACCCGGCGCGGCGGCGGCCGCAAATCCGGCGCTCCAGTTGATCGGCGACATGCTGAAAAGCCCCCGTCCCGGCGGTTTGGCCGGTTTGCCGGGGTCGGGCATGGCGGGCGTGACTGGGATCGGCGGGGGGATCGCCGGGGTGGCCAGCACACTCGAAGCTCCGAGCATCATGGTCTATAAGGAACGCAGCAAGTACAACGAGTGGGAGTTCCTTTACGACCAGCGGGAGGAGCAAGCTGCTGCCGCGGCGGCTCAGGCCCGCAACGCCGGAATCGGCGGGGACCAGAACCCGCTAGGCGGCGGGCCGAACATGCCCGGCGGTCCGGGGACGGGTTTCGGGGGCGGCTCGTCATTCGGCGGCCGTTCGTCGTTCGGCGGCGGCTCCGGTTTCGGAAGCGGCTCGGGATTCGGCGGTGGTTCCGGTTTGGGCGGCGGGGCGGGCTTCGGGTCCGGATCATCTTTTGGAGGAAACCCTACGCCTCCGCCTCCGAGCGGACGCCGCTGAACGGTGACGTTTCGGAAACGATGGATCGATCTCCCTGGCGAACCGCTTCGGCCCAGCGGCCGCCCTTCGCTATCATTGGGGTGGAATGCTCGCCGCGCTTTCGTGCGTTGCCGCCGGCCTGGCGACCCTCGGCGCGTCGTTGGCCGCCGGTCCCGGCTTAGGGATCCACATCGTCTACGACAACACCTCCGCCGACGGCGGGCTCCGGGAGGATTGGGGCTTCTCGGCGGTGGCGACCGTTGGGGATCGCCGCGTCCTGTTCGACTCCGGCGCCGACGCGGATCTCTTCCTGCGGAACCTGGCAGCGCTCGGCATTGACCCCGCGTCGATCTCCCACGCGGTCATCTCCCACCACCACAGCGACCACCGCGGAGGCATCTACCGGCTCTTCCAGCGCCACCCGGCGATGAGAGTCTGGTTCCTGGACAGCTTCCCAGCCGAGGCGTTCGAAATCGGCCTGGCGGTCGGCATGAACCCGGTGCGCGTCACTGGTCCGGCGGAGATCGCACCCGGCATCCACACCACGGGACCGGTCGGCGGGAGGATTCCCGAGCAGGCGCTGGTCATCGACACCGCCGGCGGCCCGGTTGTGTTGGTTGGTTGCGCTCACCCGGGAGTTGACCGGCTCGTCGAGGCCGCGCGAGAGCAACGTAAAGCCGATTCGATCCGGCTCCTGCTCGGCGGGTTCCACCTGATGCGGCACAGCGAGGCGGACATCGTAAGTTTAGCCGGGCGATTGAAGCAGCTTGGCGTCCGGCGGGTGGCGCCGGCGCACTGCACCGGCGAACTCGCGAAGCGCCTTCTGCGCCAGGAGTGGGGGGAGAACTACTTGGCCTGCGGAGCCGGCCGGGTCATCAACCTGCCATAGATCCGGCCGGCATCGCGCGGACATGTTGCCGAACGGCCGCCGCGTATCCCTCATCGACCGGAGCCCTGAGCCGGCCCGCCCCGTAACCCGTGGCGCGACCGGCGCGTCAGAAGACTCGTTGGGGAGGCAGCAATAAAGCTTCCTCCGTCGCGGCGATGATCAGGCCCGCCGAAGTGCCGGTTGCCATCCTGCTCGCGGTTCTCGTGACGCCGTTTGCGGCCTCGAGCCAGGGCCTCGCGGGCGCCTGGTTGTTCCGTGCGGAGACGAAGGACGGGCTGGTTGAAGCCCGCATGGTGCTCGAACAGCGGCAGCAAGTACTCTCCGTCACGATGTACATCGACGGCCACACTCTGCGGGGCGAGGGACAACATGAGAAGGACCAATTCCAGGTAACGGTACGAGACGCCGACCCGCGTTCGCCTCGTGATTGGGTCCGCCTGGCAGGAGCGCTTTCGGGCGGGAAACTCGCGGGGACCTGGACCGACAACAGCAGTTCCTCCGGCCGGTGGACGGCTGCTCGGGCGGTTGGTCAGGATCCGTGATGCCTCCGAGCCGAGCCGCGGCCCCAGGGGTGGCGGCGGCCGCCGGGTCACCGCTCCGCGGCCTTTCCGTGGCGGAGCATCGCATCGGCTGTTTGGAGGACGGCCCGAACCGGCAAAGCCTCCAGCGGGTCGCCTCTCTCCGGCGGCCGGAGCACGCGCACGAATGGACCGCGGGGCGCCCATACCCGTTCATCCGTCGGGCCGAATAGGGCGATGACCGGAACGCCCACCGCGGCGGCCAGGTGGGCAATGCCGGAATCGTTTCCAATGAAGAGCCGGGCACCGGCGAGCCAGCGCGCCAGATCGTGGAGACTATCGAAGCGGGTCGCGCCGGGAAGCGGTTCGTCCGGACCGGCGGTCCAACCGACGCTCCAGCGGCAACCGAGCCCGGCGGCGGCATGCCGGAAGTGTGCGAGTGGCCAGTTTTTTCGACGGCTTCCCGAAAACGGGTGCAGGATGACGTCGGGGGCGGGGCCCGGCGGACACGGGGTACGCGGCGCCACATAGGCGATGTTACCCCCCCGCCCCCCC
>CAYRPT010000378.1:0-4904 GCA_964425895.1 uncultured Solibacteraceae bacterium
CATGCCGGTCTCGGCCCCGCAGCCGATAAAGCGGAAGCCTCGGTCGCGCCAGTGCTTCGCGAGGTCGAGTGGGCGCGTCTGAATGCCCGGCACGATCCCGTGCCGCAGGGCGCTGTCGCGTATCTTCCCGATGGCCTCCTCCATCTTCGGATGGAAGAAGTCGCCCGCCACGCCCAACGAGATCGACAGATCCACGGGCCCAATCATGACGACGTCAAGCCCCGGCACGGACAGCAATTCGTCGCGGAGCTCCACGGCCAGCGCGGTCTCAATCTGGAGCACCACCAGAGTGTTCGCGTTGGCGTGGGAGGCGATGTCGCCGATGGAGGCGTTCTCATAGTTCACGTGGCTGGGGGTGAGTCCGAATCCCCGGACCCCGTCGGGAGGAAAGCGGCACCAGCTCACCGCCCGTTCGAGCACTTCACGGGACTCGACGCGAGGGAAGATGATCCCCAGGGCGCCGTTGTCCAAGGCCCGGGCCACGAGCGAGTACTGGAGATCGGCCACGCGCACCAGGGGGACGATTCCGGCGTCAGTGGCCGCGCGGGCGATGTCCTGAATGGATTCGATGCCGAAGTTCCCGTGCTCGGCGTCGAGGTAAGTGTAATCAAAGCCCGCGGCGGCCAGGATCCGTGCGACCTCCGGAACCCTCAGGGTGTTGAAGGCGCAGCCATAGACGGTTTCACCTTGTTGGAGCGCCTGTTTGACTTTGTTGGCTCGCATAATGGTCTCCTCAGGGACTGGCGATTGTCCGGCCGCCTCGCGGCGAGGCCGCATGGAGGTCCATCCTCAAGAGACCGTGAGCACGATGTGGTCCGGACAGTCCAAGCGGATATTCTCGTAAAGGCGGCTCACAAAATCAAGACCGTGACGGGCGAGAAACGGCAGAATCGTGTAGAGCCGCTCTTGCGGGTGCTTGCGTGGATAGACCAGGTTGAAGAGGTACTCGGCCTCGGCTTCGGCCCGGTCCTGGCGCCGCAGCGCTTCCCGTGCGGCCTTCCGCTCGATTTTCGCCAACTGATGCATGATCCTGGCCCGGCTGCGATCCAGCGCCGCCGCCAAGGTCGGATCAAACGATTCGAGCCGGCTTCGCAAGTCGTCCAAATGGCCGGTGACCGAGTCCGACGCCGTCACCAGCGACTCCACCAGATCCGGTGGCAGGAGCCGGGCGGCGATTCTCTCCTCGAGAGGCTCAAGTCCGTGGAGGAAGTCCGCGAGGACAAGCTGGTACTTGCGGAACAGTTTGCCGGCGCGCGAGTCCAACACCGTGAAACCGGCGCGGGGCACGGTGACGGGCATGCGTCCGAGCAGCAACTGGTGAAGAACCTGGGACTGCGCGAGATAGGCGATCTCGGCGGGACCGCCGACATAGGCGACCGTTGGCAGGATGTAGTCCTGCATCACGGGCCGTAACAGCGCGGTGGGGGACAGCATGCCCGCTTCGCCGGCCAGTTCCTCGGCTGAGTAGCTGCGGTCCTGCGCCACGTAGTGCTCCTGCCGGCGCCGGAGGGGGAACCGGCGGCCGGCATCGAGGAAGAAAAACAACGAAGCGCCGGCGTCGAAACGAACCTGGGCATGATAGCCGGCAGCTTCCAATTCCTTCGCTCGCCCGGTGAGGTGGGCGTGCAGCTCGTCGGCGTTCAGGAGCGCCTCGCGCAGCAAAGGCGAGGCCAACGCGCGGATCCCTGGATGCAGCGGATCGAGATACAGCAAGTCCTCGGGGAGAATGCGCCGCATGAGGTCAAGAAACGCCTCGCCGAAGGTACGGCCGGGTGCATAGCTGAGCTCCGCGATCGCGGCAAATTCGTCACCGAAGGGAAGATCGCTCAGCGAGGCACGAAGCTCATTGAGCGGCGGGTTCTCCAAGCGGACGGCGCCGGCCGTGAGGTTCTCCGGGCCATCCGTTTCTACCTGGAGAAGCGAAGGTTTCTGAGAGGCGTCAAAGGTCCAGCAGCGGCTGACCTCGGCGAAGTCGTGATCTTCGGTCGCCATCCAGAAGACGGGGACGGCGTGCAGACCATGGCTCGACAGGGTCCTGGCCAGCTTAATGGCGGTGAGCGCTTTGTAGATCGTGTAACAAGGCCCGGAGAAGAGGCCCACCTGCTGGCCGGTGGCCACCACGAACGTGTCAGGCCTGGCGAGGGTTTCAAGGAGCGGATGCTCGCCATTGACGGCGCGGAGTGTCGACACCAGGGCCGCACGGCGTTTCTCGGGGAAGTGGATCTGAGTCGCAACCTTCTGATAAGAAGCCGGTTGCGAGGGGTTGGAGCCGTAAAACGGAGCCACGCGGTGGAAGTGGTAGAGAAAATCCGTGAAGAGCTTGCTCGAGTGCGGCAGCTCCGTGTGACGTACGCAGACCGGCTCCATCAGCAAGTCCAAAGGTAGCAGATGAGCGCCGGAGGCTCCAAGATGCGGCGTCGAATGAGGCTCGCGCAATAGAGTGACAAATGCCGGCGGCCGCATGGGGGCGTGCGGCCGCGGGGTTTCCTCCGATCGCCAATCTGCTGATACCTTGGAGCTATGGATGAGCGGGAGTTCGAGCGCCGGGCTGAGCAGGCGCTGGCGGAACTGGACGAAGCCCTGGGCGCCGCCGCCGAGGAACACAGCTTCGAACCTGACTATGGGGCGGGAGCGCTGACCATCGAGTTTGACGAGCCGCCGGCGAAGTTCGTGGTCAGCCCGAACGGTCCCGTGCGGCAGATTTGGGTTTCCGCCCTGACGACGAGTTTCAAGCTCCATTGGGATGAGGCGCGAGAGGCTTTCGTTTTGCGAGAGACGGGGCAAACGCTGCGCCAGTTGATGGCGGAGGTGATCGGGCGGCACTTGGGGGTGGCGGTTCGTCTGTGAAGCGGGAGCGAGGCGGGAAGTTCACAGCCGGCGGGGTTTACATCTCCTACCCGTTTTGCGGCCAGAAGTGCACATACTGCAATTTCGCCTCGGGCGTTCACCCGGCGGCGCTGGAACAGGAATACCTGCGCCCGCTGATGGCGGAAATTCGCGGCCACGTGTGGGAGTGGATGCCGGACACGGTCTACCTCGGCGGAGGGTCGCCGGGCCGGCTGGGATTGCCGGCACTCGAAGCGATTCTCCAGGCCGTACCGGGGCGGCCGTGGCGGGAGGCGACCATCGAAGCGGCTCCGGGCGAGATCACGCGCGAGAGGGCGCAAGGATGGCGGGCCTGCGGCATCAATCGTGTGAGTCTCGGGGTGCAGTCGTTTGTTGAGGCCGAAGTGCGGCTCACGGGCCGGAGGCACACGGCGCAGCGAGTGGCCGAGGATGTCGGAATTCTGCGCCAGGCCGGGATCGACAGACTCAACGTCGACCTGATCGCGGGACTGCCCGCCCAGACACTCGCGAGCTGGGAGGAATCGATCGATTGGGTCGAGCGGCTTGGCGTCGGTCACGTCTCGGTTTACATGCTGGAAGTGGATGAGGACAGCCGCCTGGGGCGTGAGCTCATCCATGGCGGGTTGCGGTACGGCGCTCCGAAGACCCCGGAGGAGGAAACGACCGTACAGATCTACCTGCGGGCCGCCGAACGGCTGGAGGCGGCAGGCATTCTCCGGTACGAGATCTCGAACTACGCCCGTCCGGGAGAGGAGTCCGTCCACAATCTCAAGTACTGGCGGCGCGAACCGTACGCCGGTTTCGGGTCGGACGCGCACTCTTTTGACGGCCGCGAGCGAAGCCGCAACGCGGAAACAGTGGTGGAGTATCTGGAACGATGGCGGGACGGTCTCGCCGCCAAGGTGGAGGCGACGCCGGCGCACCCCGACGAGGAACGCTTTTTCCTCGGCCTCCGCTTGACCGATGGCGTCGAGCTGGAGCGTCCCGACTGGGAACAACATCGCGAAGCGATCAACCGGTTTCTCCAGGCGAACCTGGTGGAGCGCGACGGGAGGCGCCTGCGCTTGACCACCCGCGGCATGCTGCTGTCCAACGAAGTCTTTCAGGAGTTCCTTGCATGACGAAGGCATCGGGCGTGGGCGAATTCATTGATTTGCGAAGCGACACGGTGACGCGGCCGACGCTGGCGATGCGCCGGGCCATGGCCGAGGCCGAGGTGGGCGACGACGTCTACGGCGAGGATCCGACGGTCAACCGGCTGGAGCAGCGGGCCGCCGGGATCCTCGGCAAGGAGGCGGCCCTGTTCGTGCCGACGGGCACCATGGGGAACACGATCGCGGTCAAGCTGCACACAAACCATGGCCAAGAGGTGATCTGCGAAGCGCGGTCGCACGTGCTGAACTACGAGCTGGCCATGATGGCGTGGTTTTCGGGGTGCGTGGCCCGGCCCGTTCCCACCGCCGACGGCATCCTCCGTTGGAACGCGATTCGGAAGGAGTACCGTCCGCTGCAAGCGCATGCGGCGCCGACGGGGCTCATCGAGCTCGAGAACACGCACAACATCGCGGGCGGCGTCGTCACCCCTGTGGACGTGATCGACGAGATCTGCGACGAAGCCCATAACATGGGTGTCAAGGTTCACCTGGACGGCGCTCGGATCTTTAATGCCGCCACGTTCCTCGGCGTTCCCGCGGCCCGGCTCGGCGCGAAGGTGGACACCGTGATGTTCTGCCTCTCCAAGGGGCTGGGAGCGCCGGTGGGTTCGATGCTGGCAGGGACGAAAGAGGACATCGCCCGAGGCCGCTTGTATCGGAAACGTCTCGGAGGGGGGATGCGCCAGGCGGGAGTGCTGGCGGCGGCCGGTTTGATCGCGCTCGAGGAAATGCCCGGGCGGCTCGGCGAAGACCATGCCAACGCGCATCTGCTCGCCGAAGGGCTGGCGCGCATTCCGGGCGTGACGCTGGATCCGGCCGGCGTTCAGACAAATATTGTCATCTTCGATGTGGCCGGAACGGGCCTCACCTCGTTCGAGATCAGCCGCCGGCTGAAGGAGCGGG
>CAYRPT010000379.1:0-4899 GCA_964425895.1 uncultured Solibacteraceae bacterium
CCCTGGAGATTGATGGCGAGCAGACCCGGCAGCGAGTCCAGGATGGCAAGGAACTGCTCATAAGTCAGGTGATGTCTCGGGTGCGGAAGGCCTTGGTTCAGACAGAACCTGCAATCCAGGTTACATGCGGTTGTCGGTTCGATTTGCGCGAAGAATGGCTCGCCGCGGATCGTCGGCTTCCGGCGATCCATCAGACAGGAGATTGCGTTGTGGAGCCGCCAAAGCCCGGGGGAGTCCAAAGTAAGAGTGCTCGTTACGGCGCTCCAGGCAAACTCCGCCCGCTGAGCCAACGAGATCATGGCGCTCGGTTTCACGGTTCCCCTCCATGTGCCCGAATTTCGCCGATGATAGTATACACCCAAAGACGCAGGGCAGCGCTCTTTTTCTCAGTCTTTCTTGCGGTCTTTCCAACGGAGGCGGGACGGTTCGACTACACCGGGACACTCGCCGCGGCGTCCCGGGTGAGATTCCACACGAATTCCACGTCGGCTTCGGTGGTGCGCAGGTTGCCGATGGCGTAGCGGATCACGAACCTGCCGTTCAGCACGTTGTGCGAGAGGAAGGCCTGGCCGGAACGGTTGATCTGTTCGAGCAGCCGCCGGTTCTGTTCGTCGGTTCCCTTGAAGCGGAAGCACACCAAAGACAGCAGGACCGGCGCCACCACTTCGAAGCGGCCGTCCTGCTGAAGCCAGCCGGCGAAGCGGCGGGCCCACGCGACGTGGCTGCGGATCACCTGAGAGAGCCCGTCGCGGCCCAGCCGGCGCATGAGGAACCACAGCTTGAGCGCGCGGAAGCGGCGCCCCAACGGGAGACAGTAATCCATGTAGTTCAGCGCCTTTTCGTCCTCGCCGGTGCGCAGATACTCCGGTGTCAGGCGAAAGGCGCGCCGCAGGATCTCCGGGCGGAGCGTGTAGAAGACGCTCAGATCCATCGGGGTGAACAGCCACTTCTGGGGACTCACCACGACCGAGTCGGCCTGATCCACGCCGTCGAGCACGTGGCGGAACTCGGGCGCCACGGCGGCGGACCCGCCGTAAGCCGCGTCCACATGAAGCCAGAGACCGTGCTCTCGGGCGATCCCTCCGATCGCCGGCACGGGATCAATACTGGCCACCGACGTCGTGCCGACGGTCGCGGCCACGCAGAACGGGTGACGGCCCGCGCCCAAATCACGGTGAATCTCCTCCTCCAGGCATTCCGGCCGCATGCGGAACTCGGCATCCACGGCGATTTTCCTGACGTTGGCCTGGCCGATGCCCGCGGCGATGGCCGCCTTCTCGATGGACGAATGCGCCTGTTCCGAGGCGTAGAGGATGAGGGGCCGGGTGTGGCCGCGGCGGTGCGCATCCGGATCCGCCGCTTCACGCGCCGCCGCGATCGCGTGGATGGCGCCCACCGAGGCCGTGTCGAGAATCATTCCCAGCGAGGCCGCCGGGAGCCCGATCCAATCGCGCAGCCACCCCAGCACGACCTGTTCGAGCTCGGTCGCGGCGGGCGACGTCTTCCACAGCATGCCATTCATGTTCAGGGCGGCGGTGAGCGCCTCCGCGAGGATGCCCTCAGGCGAGCCGGTTATGGAGAAGTAGCCGTGGAAACGCGGGTGGTTCCAGTGCGTGCAGGCCGGCACGATGAGCTCGCGGAAGTCGCGCAGAATGACTTCCATCGACTCGCCGTGCTCCGGACCGGCGGCGGGCAGGCGCGCGGCAAGCTCGCCCGGATGGACGTTGGGCACAACCGGATAGTCGCGGACGTTCTCCAGGTAGTCGGCAATCCAGTCCACCACGTCGTGGCCGAAGCGGCGGAATTCCTCACGGGACATCACAGTGTTCACAGCAACGGTTATACAGGAGAAGCAACCGGAATCAAAGGAGCCGGAAGCAGAAGCGCCGGCTCCCCGGCGAAAGGCGGATCTGGCATTCTGAGAGTACGAAGGGCGGTTCGCGAGGAAATTCTTGAAGAGCTGGAGCCTGGAACCCGGCGGCCGCCGGCCGTCCAGTTGCTTCGAAATGAGACCCCCGCGAACCGGCGTGGAGGTTCCATGGTCGCGCTGGAGGACGTCGGGTTTCGCTACCGCGAGGGCGGGTTTTCGCTGCGTATCCCGAGTCTGCGCGTCGCGGGCGGCGAGCGGGTGGCGATCGTGGGTCCGAGCGGATCGGGAAAGACCACCCTGCTCCATTTGGTCGCCGGCGTCATCCCGCCGGGACGCGGGCGCGTTTGGGTCGGCGACGCCGAGCTGAGCGCGATGAGCGACGCCGAGCGGCGGGCGTTCCGGATCCGCACGATCGGCATGGTGTTTCAGGAGTTCGAGCTGCTCGAATACCTCAGTGTCCTCGACAACATCCTGTTGCCGTGCCGGATCACCGGCGCTCTTCCCTTGACGGACGCCGTTCGGCGGCGGGCCGCGGAGCTGGTGGACCGGGTCGGTCTCGGCGGGAAGCTGCGGCGCAACGTGACGCGGCTCTCCTACGGCGAGCGGCAGCGCGTTGGGGTGTGCCGGGCGCTGCTGACACGGCCGCCGTTATTGCTGGCGGATGAGCCGACCGGCAACCTCGACCCGGCGAACAAAGTTCGCGTGCTCGATATTCTGCTCGAGTTCGCCGCCGAAACCGGGGCGACGCTCGTGACCGTCACGCACGATGCGGCGCTCCTGCCCCGTTTTGGCAGGGTGGTGGATATGGCGGCGTGGCCGGCGCCGCCCGAATCCGGGGAGGCGCTCCGGACATGACCGGCGTCCTCTACCTGGCGGCCCGCTACCTGGCTTTTCACCGGCTCAAGACGGCGGTGCTGGTTCTGTCGCTCACCCTGGTTTTCTATCTGCCGGCCGGGCTCCGGGTTCTTGTCCGGGAGGGCCGGAATCAACTCACCGCGCGGGCCGCCGCCACGCCGCTGCTCATTGGGGCGCAGGGCAGTCCGCTCGAGCTGGTTCTCAACTCGCTGTACGCCCGCGCCCGCGTCCCGGCGCTGATGGAGTTCGGCGAAGTGGAGAGGATAGCCAAGACCGGTCTGGCCACTCCGATTCCTCTCTATGTCCGGTTTCGCTCGCAGGGCGACCCGATTGTGGGAACCACGCTCGACTATTTCGAGTTCCGGGGGCTCCGGATCGCGGCGGGCGGGATGATGGCGCGCCTTGGGGATTGCGTTGCGGGCGCCGGCGTGGCGCGCCGGCGGGGCCTGGCGGCGGGGTCAGAGGTCATCTCCTCGCCCGAGAGCGTCTTCGACATCACCGGCGTTTATCCGCTGAAGATGCGGGTCACGGGCGTGCTGGCGCGCTCCGGCAGCCCGGACGACGACGCTCTGTTCGTCGATCTCAAGACGGCGTGGCTCATCCAAGGCCTGGCGCACGGCCACGAGGACCTGGCTCGTCCGGAAGCGGCCGGCCAGGTGCTCCGCAGAGAGGGGAACGCCATCGTAGGCAACGCATCGGTGGTCGAGTTCAACGAGGTCACCGGCGAAAACATCGACTCGTTCCATCTTCATGGGGATCCGGCGACGTTTCCCATCACCGCCATCGTGGCGGCGCCCCGGGATCAGAAAGCGGCGGCGCTGCTGATGGGGCGCTACGAGGGCTCCGGACGGCCTGTTCAAATGCTGCGGCCGCTGAACGTGATCGAGGAGCTGCTCTCCACGGTGCTCACGGTGGAGAGCTTCGTGGTGGCCGCGCTGGCGCTGGCGGGCGCGGCCGCGTTGGCCACCGCCGCGCTGGTTTTCACGCTATCCCTGCGGCTGCGGCGGCGGGAGATCGCGACCATGGAGAGGATCGGCGGATCGCGGGCGCACGTCGCCGGACTGATCCTCTCGGAGGCCGTGGTGGTGCTGGGGGCGGCGGGCGCGATCGCGGCGGCGCTCACGTGGATCACCGGCGCAATCGGCCCCGGCCTGATTCGGGGGTTTCTGGCCGAATAAGAGGAGGCTTTCGACACCGTGTTGACATGCAGGACTGTAGTTTCGCTGGTGCTCGTTTGGGCGGGCTGCTCCGCTCCGCCGCCGGCGGCGGAGCGGGCCGCAAAACCGGTGGTCTTCACGACCAACTACCCGCTGCGGTACTTCGCCGAGCGCCTGGGCGGCGGCTTCGCCGATGTCCGGTTGCCCGCGCCTCCCGGCGAGGATCCGGCCTACTGGGAGCCGGAGGCCGGCGTGATTCAGCAGTATCAAGAGGCGAATCTCATCCTGTTGAACGGGGCAGGCTATGACCGATGGGCCGCGAAGGCGACGCTCCCCGCGTCGAGAATGGTGGATACGTCGGCCTCGTTCAAGAGCCGCTACATCGAGGCCGCCGAACTCACCAGGCACTCTCACGGGCCGGAGGGCGAGCATTCGCACGGTGGTACGGCCTTCACGACCTGGCTCGATCCGGCCTTGGCGATCGCCCACGCGGAAGCCATCGCCGGGGCGCTGCGGCCGCTGCTGCCGCCGGAGGCCCCCCTGGATGCGAACCTCGCGGCGCTGCGAGCGGACCTGGAGTCGCTCGACGCCGCCATGAGAGCGGTAATGGGCGATTACCGCGGCGCGCCGCTCATCGCCTCGCATCCCGTGTATCAATACCTGGCGCGGGCGTACGGCTGGAATCTGAGAGAACTGCACTGGGAGCCCGATGAGATGCCGGCAGCGGCCGAGTGGAACAAGCTGGATGCGCTGGTGCGCGGGCATCGGACGGCGTGGATGATTTGGGAGGCGCCGCCCGCCGCCGGGATCAGCGCGGAGTTGGAGAAGCGCGGCATCGCCACGGCGGTTTTCTACCCGCTGGGCAACGCGCCGGAGGCCGGTGACTACCTTACGGTGATGAAGGAGAACATCGAGCGCCTGCGGCCGGTGTTCCGGCAGTGAGCATCAGCGTGGAGCCGCGGGCTTCGCCGGGGAGGACGAAACGGCCCGAGCGTTCTCGAGGTGCCGGCAGAGCAT
>CAYRPT010000380.1:0-4897 GCA_964425895.1 uncultured Solibacteraceae bacterium
TGGCGGCTTCCGGGTACTCGCGGAACTCATGCAGGGTGGCGCCCAGGTTCGCCGGCGCCTCCGGACGAGTGGAGTCCACATCCATAGCCTGGCGGTAGGCATCCACGGCCACCTCCAGGCGGCCCGTCCGCTGGCAGGCGACCGCCAGGTTGAACCACGCTTCGTAGCTGCCTTCCGCGTTTTCCACCAGGCGGGCGCACTGTTGCGCCGCGAGCTCTTCATCGTGCTCGGCGGCCGCACACTGGGCAAGGATCTGGAGGCCGGTTTGCGAGTTCCCGTCGAAGTGAAGAAGTCTCTCCGCATATTCCCGGGCGCGCCCGGTGTCGTGACGCGCAAGCGCCACCGCCGCCAGATTGGCCAGCAAATCCGGTTCGTTCGGGAAATCCGTTATGAGACGTTGAAAGAGCGCCTCGGCCTCGTCCCAATCGCCCAACTGCTGCGCTGCCACGCCGGCGCCAAACCGGGCTGCCGGGTCATCGGCGCAGTTCGCAAGCGCATGGGCGAAGGCTTCACGCGCCTCCCGGGCGCGGCCGAGCTGGAGCAGGCAGACTCCCTCGGCGGTATGAGATTCGCGCCGCGCCGGGTCCAACTCCCGCGCCTTTGCCAACAACGCTTGCGCTTCTTCGTAGCGTCGCTCTCGCATCCGGCAGAGGCCCAGATTGTAGTGCGCCGACCAGCTTCTCGGATCGAGCCGGATCACCTCCTGATAGTGAGCCCCGGCGCCGGACGGGTTTCCGGCCCGCAGCATCCGGCTTCCTTCGTCGTGATGCCAGGTGGGCGTCTTCTGCCGCTCGGCGTCGCGTGGAGGAGCGCCCGGGGGGACGGTCACCCGCACCCGGGCAACGGGCCGTGCAGGGCTGGTTGGAGGCTGGGGCGCCTTCACTGGATCGGGTGTTCGCCCGCCGCGGACGCCTGCTTCCGGCGGCTGCGGCGCCGCGGCGCGCTTCTTCAGGCTGGGGGGCCGTGGTGGAACACGCGGCTCCGGCGCCGCGGCCATGAGCTGCGGCGGGGGCGCCTGGGAGCGTGGTCCCATGGGCAGGGGGCCGGCGACCGGCGGCGCCGAGGGAGGCTGGACCTTGGCCGGAGCCGGCGCGGGCGCCGGCTGAAGGAGGTCCGGATTGGCGGCCGCCGACATTCCAAAGAGCAAATCGAGAACGGATTCGTCGACCACGATGCGCTTGGTTTCGTTCAGTTCACTCACAGGCTGGACTCCTTGGATACTCCGTCGGCGGTCCGGTCGTCGCTTCCCCGCCGGAGCATCGTTACTTCGGGGAGCCGGTCCGGCAGTTGGCCCCGCCAGAAACGGCGGCGGCCGGCCGATTCGCGCCCCAATTGCGTGATCTTCACGTCGCCGACTCCGGCCAGACCTGCATCGGGGCGCATCACGCCGAATCCTCCCCGGTCAAACTGATCGTCGGTCCACTCGGCGACCCTATGGCCCTCCAGGAACAACGTAAACTGCGATCCCTTCACCTCCAGCTCCACTGCCACGCGGCCGGTGGTGGGAATTGACCCGCCCAGCGGTTGTTCCGACATCCCGGCAACCTGGCCCTCGGCGATCGTGTGCCGGACGAGTCTCCAGGAACCTAAACCAGCCTTCTCGAGCCGGATCGCGTAGTAGTTGCGGGGATTGGACGCCCGGAATACCCAGGCTACGCCGTCGGCGGATTCGGCGACCCACTGCACCCGGTAATCGGACCATTGCTCGGATGGGCCGAACAGGGCGATTTCTTCTCCCTGGCCGGTTTCGGACCAGTTAGGTATCCAGCCCTCACGGTGGCCTTGAACGGCGGTGGCCGAGTCGTTATCCGAGCCGCCTTCCGTCGAGGAATGCTCCAAACCCCAGTAGCCGCCCGCTCCGAGCGCCAGGGCGAGAACCACCCCGGCGGCGATCCTCCAAGCCGGCACGCCCGCCTTGCTCTCGCGCCGCGGCTTCGGCATATATCCCCCGAATGTGGGCGCCGGCAAGCCGGCATCCCGCGGCGCTGTGGCGCCGGAAGGTACAGCGGGAGGCTCGGCGCAGGAGGCCGGCGGGCCCGGCGGCTTGAGCCGCTCGTTCATCTCGGGCGAGGTGGAACTTGGTGAGCTCCGGACAGCAGCCGGCGGCGCGGGCGTCGTTTCATGCGGCGGCGGCGGCTTCGCGGCGACGTTCTGGGATGGGGGAGCGACGGGAGGAACCGTCGCGGGCTCCTGGTGGGCGGCTACCGCGGGCGGGCGGCCGGGCGTATAGTCGGCGACTTGCAGATGCGCCCCGAAAAAGCCGCTCCACTGCGGTTCGACCCGATAGGGGAGAGGGGGGAAAACCCAGAGCCGGAGATCTCGCCCCGAAGACACCAGCACCGGCTCCGGCAAGGCGTCGGCGCCGTCTTCCGGACCGGGTTCCACCTCCGCCGGCTTTGGTTTCGCCGAGAACTCCTCCAGCAGACGTTCCAATCCCAGCCGGCTGTGTTCTTCGGTATACAACCTCCGGTGCTCGGGGCTGCAGAATTGCGTCTCTCCAGTCAAGCGCATCCGAATCGGCACATCTCCGCCGCAATGAAGGCACGCCATATTCATCAAATCGGCCAAATCACATCGGAACCATAGAGGGTGAAGTACCACGATCTCTAAACTTCTAAGTCCCGCAGCCGATTACCAGAATGCACGGTACTACGGTCTTAAAGCTACGCGGATCGTACCGAGAGAGAAGCGAGATGTCTAAGCAGGAAATCCTCACCAACCAGATCGAGAACTTATGTAACGCAGTACCCGAGTTACTGGGTGTCCTACTGGCTTCCACCGACGGTCTCCCGATCGCCCATTCCATGGCCAACGAAGCCGATCCAGGCCGTCTGGCCGCCATGGCCGCGGCGGCTGCCAACCTCGGGACGCGAGTCAGCGGCTCGATCGAGATCGGACCTTTCAACGAGGTCAGCGTGCGGGCCGCCGAGGGCGATCTGTTCGTCTACTCGGTGAAGGGCCGGGCGGTTCTGGCCGTCCTCGGTCCAAAGGGAGCGAACGCGGGCCTAATCCACCTCGAAGCCCGCAGCACCGCGCAAGAGTTGGCCTCGCTGTTCGGGGCGTGAGGATTCCGCCTCCGGTCCCGGGCCCGCCCCGATCCATGCGTTCCGCTGGCAGTCCCTGTGGAAAAAGCTGTGCAAAATGCGGATAACTTTCCGCTAAGATCTAGGAATTCTGGTACTTGGCGGGAAGTCCCACCACCTCTTAGCGGCAAATGCCCCGCCGGCTTGAACGAATGAATTCCGTCATGTGGCTGGCATGCTCGCCCGGAATCTCGTTATCGATCCGGGAGAGTGCTTCGGCGAGCTTCAGCCCCGACTTGTACAGGATCCGAAACATCTTCTTGATGTCCGCGATGTCCGCATCGGACATGCCGCTTCGCTTCAGACCCACCAGGTTGATGCCGACCGGTTCGACATTGAAGCCTGAGTAAAGGAAGTAGGGGGGAACGTCGGCGTTGACCCGGGTGTTGCCGCCGATCATGGCCAGGCGGCCGATCCGGGAAAACTGGTGGACGACAACGCCCCCGGACAGGAAGGCCCCGTCTTCGACCACTACGTACCCGGCGACGAGCGCGCAGCTCGCGATGACGGTGTGGCTGCCGATGCGGCAGTTGTGGGCGATGTGGCCCGAAGTCATGATGTAGTTGCCGTCACCGATCTCGGTGACCGATTCCGCCTCCGTGCCACGAGATATCGTGTAATGCTCCCGGATGCGGTTGTCGTTGCCGATGCGCAGGTAGCTGCGGCGGCCCGCGAACGCCTTGTCGAGCGGGTCGGTCCCCAGGACCGTCCCGGCCGAGATCTGGTTCCGATCGCCGAGCGTGCTCCATCTCTTGACGAGGACGTAAGGCTCGAAGACGCAGTCGGCTCCGATCCGGACGTCGGACTCGACGACGCAGAACTCGCCGATGACGCTGCGAGGGCCAATAACGGCTTCCGGGGCGACGCGCGCGGTCGCCGCGATCCGGGCGGAAGGATCAACCGGCATAAGTTTGTATGATACCTGGGGGGAGGGCACGAGGCCTTCAGCGAGAGTGGGAAGAGACGAGGGAAAGGAGCGGGTGGCGTGCGCGTGACAGATCTGGCAGGCTGGCTGCAAGGCCGCTGGGAAGGGAATGCTGACGCGGAAATCACCGGAGTCGCGGAGATATCCGCGGCCGGACCGAACGATGTCGCCTTTGTGTCGGGGGCCAGAGCCGCGGAACTAGCAGCCGGTTCGGGCGCGGGGTGCCTGCTCGTCGCCGAGGAGTTCCCCGAAGAGTCCGGACATACAGTGATTCGCGTCGCCGACCCCCGGGCCGCGTTTATCCGCGTCATCGGTCTGCTCCACCCCCCGCGCCCGCGGCCGGAGGGAATCCATCCCACAGCGGTGGTGTCGCCCGAGGCGGAGCTCGGCGCCGGCGCAGCGGTGGGGCCCTATACGGTCATCGGGGCGCGGACGCGGATCGGCGCGGGCACCACAATCGGCGCGGGATGCCATATCGGCGAGGATGTGACCATCGGCGAAAGCGGCCTGCTCCACGACGGCGTCACGATTTACGAGAACGTCGCGATCGGACGCAACGCCGTGATTCACTCGGGTGCGGTGCTCGGGGCCGACGGATTCGGCTTCGCGATGGTGGCCGGCCGCTACGAGAAGTTCCCGCAGATCGGCAAGGTGAGCATCGGCGACGACGTGGAGATCGGCGCCAACTCCTGCGTGGACCGGGCGGCGCTCGGCGTCACCTCCATCGGAGACGGCGTGAAGCTGGACAACATGGTGCACGTGGCGCACAACGCCACCATCGGCAAGCACGTAGTGATCGCGGCGCAAACGGGGATCTCCGGCGGCGCGGTCATCGAAGACTACGTCGTGATCGCCGGGCAGGTGGGCATCGCGGACAAGGTGCGCATCG
>CAYRPT010000381.1:0-4889 GCA_964425895.1 uncultured Solibacteraceae bacterium
GTTTTCCGCCGAGTAGGGATTGCCGTTGGGGAGGTCCCCTGCATAGAAGTCGAACTGAAGCCGGGCCAGATCGGCGCGCGGCGCATCGACATCGCGAGCCGCCGTCCAGTAGCGCATGAGCACCGGCGTGAGGAACTCGCGCGTGCTTCGGTCGGGATGCGACGTCGTGATCAAGTAGCCCTTGAGCGTGTCGTAGGCCGGACTGTACTCGTCGCTGGGCGAGGGCTTTTCCGGCAACCGCCGCAAGGCGGCGAGCATGGCGCCCTGTGTGTTGCCGAACAGCAGTTGGCGGAACCGGCTATAGTAGGCGCGGCGGACTTCCGGATACAGTTCATCGCCACAGTACAAACCCCAGCGGAGGCGGATCGGCGGGCCTTCCGTTTCATACCGGGTGAGGCGTTCGAGGGACTGGCGCACCGTGTCGAGGCGCGTCAGGGCGTCCACCGACGCGAGTTCGCCGCCCGCGGCTTCGCCCGATCCAATGGCGCGCACCGCTTCGCTTACCTCGGACACAAGGCGGCGGTTCCCGAAGAAGGACACGATCATGCCGATGGTCCAGATGAAGCATAGAGCGGTCGCCGTCGCCAGCAGCCACCGGCGCAGCCGGTTCGTCTTCGCGCTCGCACCCCCGGTCCCCGGGGCCAGCCCCTCGGGGAGCAGCACGTCGCGGAACAGGTGCGAGAGGAACACCCACTGCGGCTTCTTGCGGACCACCGGGCCCTGCGCCGCCGCGGCTTGCCTTACCTGCTCCGCACTGAAGACGCCGGTCGCCCGGCTGACCTCGCCTCCCCGTTCAGCCGTCGCCCGCTGCACCGGCATCTCCTTCACCATCACTGCACGCACGCCGGAGAAGTAGTACCCGCGGAGAAACGGGCCCGCCTGAAGCTGGCTCGGCCGGCACAGATCTACGAGAAACTGCACCAGGTTCGTGCGGAGTTTGCTCAGCTCTCTCGGGAACTCGTAGATGCCCGCCCGCGCCGCGTCGTCCTCCTCCCGCGGGAGGAAATCCGTGCGGCGGTCGGAGAGCGAATAGATGAGGTTGGAGAAACTCCGGTTGAGTTGCTCGGACTGCCGCTCCGCATAGACTTGGCGGGCGTCGCCGTCCGCGGGCGGAAGCGTCACTCCCACCACCTGGCCGATCTCGCTCTCCGCGAGGTTGCGGGTGTACTCGGCGAAAAAGGCGATGCGGTCCGCCTTCGTGAAGAGCACGTACACCGGAAGCCGCGCGCCAAACTCCTGCGACGCTTCCTCGAGCTTGGTCCGCAGTTCCCGGGCCGACGCCGCCAAAGCCTCACTCGCACCGGGCTGAAGGAACTCCTCGCAGGAGACGCACACCAGCGCCGCGCGCGGGGCGTCCTGACCGCCCCCGAAGACCGAACTGAGGCCCCCCGGCCGCAGTCTCTTCAGCAGACGCCGCCACTGATCCGGCCGGGCCGGCAACTTGCCCCCAGCCTCAACAAACAAGCACCGTTGCGCGTACCAGACGTTGACGCCTCCCGTTGGTACGACCGCGTCCGCCTGAAACACCTGCCCGGACAGCAGCTCCGGATCCAGGCCGCCGCGCACCAGCGCGGAGGTTTTGGCGGATCCTTCGCGGCCCAGAATCAGCAGCAGGGGGAGATTCGCCGTCTTCGCCTTGCCCAGTTCCGAGGATGCCAGCCGCGCTTCCGCCTCCTTGATGGCTGCATCGACTTCACCGCCGTCCCGGCCGCCGCCGGGGGATCCTCCGCCACCGCCGTCTGCGTCCTTCTTGCGTCCCCACGAGCCAGGCTTGAGACTCTGGAAATAGTACACGAGGTAGGCCACGGTTCCGAGGATTCCGATCAACGCCAGCAGGCCCCGCAGAATCCATAGGTCGGAGCCCTCCAGCCCGAACAGCGTGGTCACGAAGAAGACGATCAGAAAATAGATCGCCAGGGCCAGGCTCATGATTGCGTAGAGATTCATGGAAACTCACCTAGGATTGGCCGCCCGTCGCCAGTCCCGCCAGGCCCGCCACCCCGGAACCCAGCAGGAGCCGCAACACTACGAACAAGATGACGGTGAGAGCCAGCGAACCGCCGGCGATGAAGACGAGCCGCTTCAGCCAGGGGTCGCGCTGCGTCCGCTCGAGCGCCGCCGCGGCGGCCGCGGTCGGAGAGAGGCGCCCCGTGTCCTGATGGATCCGGTGGATCTTCTCGCGCGCCGTGCGGACCAGGTTGTCGAGCTCCGCCCGTCCTCCCACCCCGTACTTGCCCCGGTAGCCGAGCAAGAGGCCCAACAGGAACACCTCGAGTACGTCGGCCGTTTCCTCGGAGTCCGGACGCCCCAACAGCCGCTGCAGACTTTGGAAGAAGATCTCGCCCGCGATGTGGCCGCCGAACAGCTCCTCTTGAAGGGGCTTGCGCGGCCAGTCCCCGAAAACCGGGTTGTGCAAGTTAAGCACCGATTCGTCCAGGAAGGCCACGACGGCGAAAGTACCCAGGCGGATGTCCTCGGCGGTGTAGCCGCGGCTCTGCGCGGTCTGCTCGGCCGAGTGGATGAGCTGCCGCATGTGCCTTCGGAACGACTCGGCGTCGCTCACCGCCTGCCGGTTGGCGCGCAGCCGCACGATGGCCGTGAAGGCCTCCTGGTAGGCCAGCGCGAGGTTCTCGGCCCGCGCCGCAAGTACGCCGTGCCGGCTCTCCGCAGCGATATCGCCCTGTGCCGCCATTCCCTCTCCTCCCTCTCTCAGGCACCCAGAATGACGTGGAGCCCGATCTCGGGCTCCGGGAGTTCTCCGGGCGCGTAGACGCCGATCCGGCGCGTCTTGACCATGTGGTCCCAGCAGGGACCCTGCTTGCTGATGCTGAAATACTGGTGCTCCACCCGTGGTGACACCGCCGACGGCGGGGCCGGCATGTGGGTGAGCGTGAGGCCCGGCAGCGCCCGCTGGACAAGTTTCGGGACGAACTCCTCCGAGCAGATCTTGACAAGCTGCGGCGTCCAGCGGATCAGGTCCGCCTCGCCGATGGCGCAGCGGATCGAGAAAACCCAGCGTGAGGGGCCGAGTACACGGGTGTCCCGAATTTCGCCCGCGTAGAAGTAGTTCCGGCTGCGCGCCAGTGGGATGGTCACGCAGTTCGTCGGGATTACCGTTTCCAGCAGGAAGCGGATCTGCGCGTCGAGCTCGCCGAGACAACGGTCGAGATGATCGTGGTCGTACAGCGGCAGGTCCCCCGGGCGCGCCTCGAGAGCAAAGGTCGAGAGCGCCCCGGCCAGCCGGCAGAGTTCGACGTAGATCTCCTCTGGGTGCCCCTGCTTGACGTAGCAGAGGTTGCGCAACGCCGCGAGCGACGAGTTAAGGCAGTGGCGGAACCAGAAGCCCACCAGCTCTTGCTGCGAAAAGGACGAGGCCAGTTCGCCGGCCCCGGCCGACGGCGCCAGCGATTGGCTCTTCTCCACCATGATCTCCATCAGCCGCCGGAGAACCTGCTGAAGCCAGGCGCTCGCGGTGAGCCGCAGACACGGCGGAATGAACTCCGGATCGTACATGAAATGGCCCGTGCCGTCGCGCATCACCCGGGCCAGGGGCAACGACACCCAGCCGTCGTTCAACTCATTTTCCAGGTGCAAGGCGATGTTCTTTCGCCCCAGGTCGACCTTCTTCTCGTCCAGCCCGGTGTTCTCGTCGTGCAAGGTCCGCGGTTCGGCAATGAAGCGGGCGGCGCGATCCTCCGCGTTGGATGACACGACGGCGGCGCCGGGACGCCGTGCGGGAATCGACAGAAAAACGTTCAGGCGGTCGCTGACCGGCGAGAACAGGTCGGCGATGTTGCGGGCCGCCGGCAGCGGGTCGCACTGCGGCATGTCGAAGGCGAGGCCGTCGGAAAACAGGCCTCGGGCGTGGAGAAGCGACACGGTCCCGTTCTTCAGCGCCTCCGCATCCAGTTCGCAGCCGGCGAATCCGTAGCCCGCGAACCACAGCGCTGAGGTGGCGAAGTGAACCGTGTCTTCGAAGTAGCGGGCTTGGGCCTGAAAATGATGCGGCGCAAGGTGCATCCCCTCCGACCACACGACCCTGGAAAGCTGTTTCATGCTGCGACCTGCCGGCGAGCAGCGCCGCGTCCGTTCGAGTAGGCTACCGCCGCAGCGCGCCGCCTCGCTCGCCGTCCGGCTTCAACTGTTCGTTCGTATTATAGACGCGCCCCTCGCCGTCGCGCCAAAAACCTTCTCCCGCGGGGGAAGTCGCCGGTCGCCGAAGCCCAACGCCCCGCCCACCTGCCGCAACCGCGCCGTGTTTCGCCGGCAGCCAGCACCGGCCACGGCGGTCGACTAGTACCTTGGCCGAAAAGTCCTACCCGGCGAGGGTACGCTCGTACGCGCCGAAATCACCACTCCAGGTCTATTGTGCAATCATGAGGAAATCGGCAAACTGACTGCGTGGACACAAGAAACGGGAGTCAGGACATGGAATACAAGTTCGAATTCGGCGAACGCCGCGGCTCCAATCGCTTCCCGATTGAGCGTGCCGTAGTCTTTAAGTCGCTCGGCCGGCGGCCGGAGACCATCCAGCTCGGCCGGGGCCAGACCATCAACATGAGCAGCACGGGCGTCCTGTTCACCACCGACAAGGAACTTGCTCCGGGCGGCCGCATCGAGCTATCGATCAGTTGGCCGGCCCAGTTGGACCACTCCTGTCCGCTGAAACTGGTGGCCAAGGGCCGCGTCGTGCGGACCGAACCGGGGAAGGCCGCCCTCGAGATCCAACAGTACGAATTCCGGACCGTCGGCTCGAACTCGTTCTGAGCCGGCGCCCCATCACCCCTCCGCCGGGCTCGATGAGGGGCCGGCGCCAAGCAGCCTGCGAGTTTCCGCCGGGCGCATCCGCTGATTGCCAGTCTGTGTTTCTCCTCTCTTTCGCGGAATGA
>CAYRPT010000382.1:0-4884 GCA_964425895.1 uncultured Solibacteraceae bacterium
GGAGATCCTCTACGCCTCACCTTACGATTTCGTCATCGTGGATGAGAAGGGCGACCCCAACTCCCGGCTGGTGCTGGCCTCGCACGGGCACCGGAATCTGATCAGCCTGGTTTGCCAGCGGCCCAACAACCGGTACACCTATAGCATCATTCGCGGATCGCCGTACGACGAGGACACCTTCCAGATCCCCAAGCTGATCGCGGCATTCGAGGCCGCCGAGCAGAACACCGGGGAGAAGATCTGGGGCGGTTCCGGCCTGGCCGCCGGCTCAGACAGCTTGCTGGGTTCCGGGCTGCACTGGACCGAGCTTCGCGAGATTGCCGAGCCGATCGTCAAGGAGGACTACCTCGCGCGGACATCGGAGCCGGCCGGCGTTCCCGGGTGAGGCTGTCCGGGCTACCCGATTTCGCCCGAGAGGAAGCTCCGCAGCGCTTCCTCTAATGCCGGCGTGCAAGTGAAGCAGTTGCCGGCGTAGATCGAGCGGCCGCCGTCGAAGTTGCGAAAGACGCCACCGGCCTCTTCGGTGATCACCTTGTGAGGGGCCAGGTCCCACGCCTTGCTTTGGGGTTCGAGCCACGCGTCCGCGCGGCCGGAGGCGACCATCATGGCGCCCGGCGACCCGCCGGGATTGCGGACCGACCAGAAGCGGCCGACCCACTCCAGAAACCGGCCGCCGAACGTCTCCCGGTGCAGGGCTCCGATGTCATTGACGCAGAGCACGGCCGCTGGGATCTCCGAGACCGGCGAAACGGTTAACGGCTGCCCATTGCACCAGGCGCCGGCTCCCTGGCAGGCGTGGTAGATCTCATCGAGGGCGGGAAAATAGACGACACCGGCCACGATGTTGTCGGCGCCATCCTCGAGAGCGAGCTGGACGCTCCAGAACCGGGAACGGCGGACGAAGTCGCGGGTGCCATCCACCGGGTCGATGAGCCAGCGGCGCCGCCCCGCTCCCGGGTGATCCGCTCCTTCCTCGCCGAGGAATCCATCGCCCGGAAAAGCCTCGTGGAGCGTGGCGAGGATTACCTTCTCCGCTTCCCGGTCGGCCGCCGTCACCGGCGAGTCGTCTTCCTTGATCTCAACCTCGAAATCGCCGTGCCAGTACCGCAGGGCGACCTCACCGGCTCGAAGGGCGGCGCTTCGGGCGGCCTCGACTTCACGCTCGTACATAGATCCTCGCACAGTGCGCCGGCATATCAGGCGGTGTCACTGGACATCTGCATCCCGTCGGGAACGCCGGCGCATCACAGCGAATTCCCCCGGTGACACTATGCTACGCAGGAATAGTCGTCCATCGACTTGCCCCTGGACTGCCTACAATACCAAACGAAGGAGACCTCCTGTGTGCGCCCAACGTGCATCCCTGATTGCGTTCCTTTTCGTCGCCGTTTGGAGTAGGGCCACTCCTGCCGGCGAGCTCGAACTGAAGTTGGGGCAGGTTCGCGAGAGTAGCCTGAGCCCAAGCCAAGCGCAGACGTTTGTGGTTTCGCTCGGCGAAGGCGATTTTGCCCAGATCGGAGTGAACCCTCGGGGGCACGCGCTTGTTGTCAAGACCTACGATCCTTCGGGCAAGCCCTTTCGCGGCGCTGAACTGGGTCCGGCGGAGGGCAAACTCAGCCTGGTCGCCGAAGGTCCGGGCGCTTATCGCGTGGAGGTTGCCGCGAAGGACAAGCGCGCAAGTGGCACATACGCCATTGCGCTCGAGAAGGTGGTGACGCTGGCCGCACGGCTGGCGCCACTCAAGCCCGTGGTGGAAAGCCAGCGGATTCAAGCTTTGCGCGCTTCGGTCGAGCGCGGGGAGCGGGAAAGCGTCGACGCGTTTTGGGAAGAGGTTAAGAAGGCCGGCGCGCCGCTCATCGAGCCGATTGCCGGCGATCGCGAAAACATGGCGGTCACCTTCGTTTGGAAGGGCACGCCCAATACGCACAGTGTCCTCGTGCTCTGGGTTCCGTACGTCGGCGTGGCGCCCGACGAGTTCCTGATGACGCGTTTGGGGGACACCGATGTCTGGTACAAGACGATCAAGGTGCATCGAAAGATGCGACTCGCGTATACGCTGGCTCCCAACGCTGCCCGGCTGCATCCCTTGTCGCTAGGCTTCGATGCGGATGCGATCGCCATGACGGCGGCAGCGGCCAGGCCGGATCCGTTGAACCCCAAGCGCTACCGCATCGACCCGGAGAGCGTGGATGCGCCGGAATATCGCGGGAACTCGGTGCTCGAAATGCCCGACGCCCCGCCGCAGCCGTGGGTCGCACAGAGGCCCGGCGTTGCCGCCGGACGAGTAGAGAAGCATCGATTCCATAGCACGGCACTCAACAACCAACGGGAGGTCGCGGTCTATCTGCCACCCCAATATTCGCCGCACGCCGAGCCCTACACGCTGCTCGTCTTGTTCGACGAAGATGCCTATCTCAGCATGGTTCCCACGCCCACCATCCTCGACAACGTCATCTCAGAAGGGCGAATTCCTCCGCTGGTGGCGCTGTTGATCGGCAACGCACCGGGCGCGCGCGACCGCGAGCTACCCTGCAATCCGGAGTTCACCCGGGCTTTGGTGGCTGAACTACTGCCTTGGGCGCACCATCAGTACAACTTCACAAGCGACCCTCGTCACACCGTGGTGGCCGGATCGAGCGCCGGCGGCCTCGCCGCGGCGTGCTCCGGTCTGTGGCATCCGGAGGCCTTTGGCAATGTCCTCGCGCAATCCGGCGCCTTTCACCGGACTCCGCCGCCGGGCAGCGAAACCACAGATTTGAGTCCGGAGCCTAACTGGATCGCGCGCCAGTTCATCTCCAGCCCCAAGAAGCCGCTGCGCTTTTACCTCGAAGCCGGGAGCGCGGAATTCAACGCTGCTGGAGGGGCTGACTCCATCCTGTTCTGCACCCGCACGTTGCGCGATGTGCTGCGCGCCAAGGGCTACGAGGTGCACTTTCAGGAGTTTGCCGGCGGACACGACTATCTGAGCTGGCGTGGCACACTGGCCGATGGCCTGATTGCGCTGCTGGGTGATGCTGTGTCCAAATGAAGGCGCTTCCTAACGGAGTTCGCAGCCGTCGCGCGGGCTGTTTTTGCTAGCATGATCCCGATGGAGAACCGCACCGTCTACAGCCTTGTAGAAAGGGCCGCGAAGACCTGGGGCAGCCGTCCCGCGCTCTACCAGCCGCTGGGGGGCAAAGGCGGCTCCAGGTACCGCACGTACACCTGGATCGATTACCGGCAGGCGGTCGAGGAGACGGCCGCCGGTTTGCGGCGCTTGGGGATTCGCCGCGGCGATGTCGTGGCCATCCACTCGGAGACGCGCGCGGAGTTCTATCTGGCCGACACGGGCATCATGGGCGCGGGGGCGATCGCGGCGGCGGTTTATACGAGCTATCCCGCGGAGAATATCATCGAGACCATCCGCTCCTGCGACGCCAAGGCGGTGTTTGTCGAGAATCCCGAGGCGCTGCGGACACTCCGGGAGGCGGCCGCCGCCGAGCCGCTGGCGGTCCAGTGGATCCTGTTGGAAGGAGAGGCGGAGGGGGCGATCCCCTTTGACAAGCTGCGCGAGATGGGGGCCATGGGCATAGTGGACGACCCCGAGCTGCTGCCGCGCATCTGCTCGGAAGTGCGTCCGGAGGACCCCGCGATCCTCTACCTCACGTCGGGCGCCACCGGCGAGCCGAAGATGGGGCTGGTGACCCACGGATCGATTGTCGACAACGTCGACATGGGACCGAAAGTTGTGCCGCTCGGCCCGGACGACCGGACCATCGCGTTTCTGCCTTCGGCCCACATCACCCAGCGCGTGGCGATGCAGCTTCTGCCGCTGCGGGTCGGTACTCCGGTGTGGTTTTCCGGCGGGCTCAGCCGGCTGCCCCAGGAGCTCAAAGAGATCCGTCCCACCTTTTTCGTCGCTCCACCGCGCGTCTGGGAGCGGATCTACGCCAGCATCTGCACCGAGATCCGCAAGCGCGGCCCGGTCACCCGCAAGCTGTTCTACGGCGCTCTCGGCCTGGGGCTCGAGGCGGCGGCGCAGCGTCAAGCCGGCCGGCCGATTCCGGCCTGGATGGCGCACTCGCTCAAGCTGGCCGACCGGCTCGTTTTCCGCAAGATCCGCGAACGATTCGGTAACCACCTGAAACTCGCCATCTCCGGGGCGGCGCCGCTCGGGAAGGACCTGGCCCGGTTCTACGCCGCGGTCGGCATGCCCATCTACGAGGGCTATGGCCTGACCGAAGGCGGCATCGTGTGTCTGAATCCGATGGACCGTCCGATCTCCGGCTCCATCGGAAAGCCCCTGCCGGGCGTGGAGTTCCGGCTGGCCGCCGACGGCGAGCTCCTGATCAAGAGCCCGACCTTGTTCGCCGGCTACTACAAGGACCCCGGCGCAACGGCCGCCGTGCTCCAGGGGGGCTGGCTCCACACGGGGGACATCGCCGAGATCGACGCGGACGGCTACGTCTACATTACCGGCCGCAAGAAAGAGGTGCTGGTTTCGTCCAACGGCAAGAAGATCTACCCGGCGAGAATCGAGAGCCTGTTCAAGCTGGAGCCGCTGATCAACCAGGTGCTCCTTCTCGGCGATGGCATGCCCCACGCGGCGGCGCTCGTCACGCTGAACCCCCAGGCCGTCGAGTCGCTGCCGGGGATGTCGGGGGCCTCGTCGTTGCCGATGGCGCAGATTGTCCGCGAAAAAGCTGTCCTGCGTGAAGTGAAAGACCTGGTCGCGCGGGTGAACGCCCATCTCGCGGATTTCGAACAGGTCCGGCGCTATCACATCCTCGACCGCGATTTCACCATCGCCGACGGCGAGTTGACGCCCACCATGAAGGTGCGCCGCTCCCAGGTTTACAAGAACCACGCCAAAATCATCGCCGACCTGTTTCCGGGCCACAGTCC
>CAYRPT010000383.1:0-4883 GCA_964425895.1 uncultured Solibacteraceae bacterium
ACCGAGATTGTTGATACGGCCCGCCGGACCGGGGCGCAGATCGCCGGCCCCATCCCGCTGCCCACGGTGAAGAACCGGTTCACGGTTCTGCGGTCGCCCCACGTGGACAAGAAGTCGCGGGAGCAGTTTGAGGTGCGGACGCACAAGCGCCTGCTCGATATCCTCGAGCCGACGCAGGACACGGTTGACGCCCTGATGAAGCTCGACCTCCCGGCGGGCGTGGATGTCGAGATCAAGGCCTTCGGCAGATAGCCGGCGGCCGCAAACCGGGAGTTGTCGAAGGGACTCGCGGCCGGGCGGCCGGAACTAAGAGAAGAGGAAGGAGTCGGAACGGCCAGCGGCGTACGGAATCGGAAACCGGCGGCGGGATCTCGATGGCGCGCTCCAGGGCGGTGACTCCGGAGATGGATATGGCCCCAGGAATTTTAGGCAAGAAGATCGGAATGACACAGGTCTACCGGCCCGATGGGCAGGTGGTTCCGGTCACTCTGTTGAAGGCAGGTCCATGCGTTGTCGTGCAGCGAAAGACGCCTTCGCGGGACGGCTACGACGCGGTCCAGCTTGGCCTGATGGAATATGTCAAGGCCAATCGCATCAACAAGCCGACGCTCGGCCGTATTAGGAAGGCCTCGGCCGACGGCGTCCGGTACTTCCGGGAATTGCGGCTCACGCCGGGCGACGACGACCTCAAGACCGGCGACAAGGTCCTCGTGAACGAGTTCAAGCCCCGGGACAAGGTCGACGTCATCGGCATCAGCAAGGGTCGCGGATTTGCCGGCTTGGTCAAGCGCCACCATTTCCGCGGCGGCGACGCCACCCACGGCTCGATGTTCCACCGGCGGGCCGGCTCGATCGGCGCATCGAGTTTTCCCTCGCGAGTCTTCCCGGGCATGCGGATGGCCGGGCACATGGGGACGGATCGCGTCACGGTCCGCAACCTGGAAGTCGTCGGCGTGGACGAGGAGGACAACGTCCTGATGGTGAAAGGCGCGGTCCCCGGTCCCAACGGCGGTTACGTCGTCGTGCGCCGGGCGAAAAGGAGGTAACAGGCGATGCCCACTGTGGACGTGGTTGATGTGACGAATCAGAAGGTCGGCGAAGTCGAGCTTGCCGACAGCGTCTTCGCCGTCGAGATTAACGAGGCCCTCCTCTACGAAGCCGTCCGCCACCGCCGGGCGGCGCAACGCCGGGGCACGGCGAAGACAAAGACGCGCGCCGAGGTCTCGGGCGCCGGTCGCAAATTGTGGCGGCAGAAGGGTACCGGGCGTGCCCGCGTCGGTTCCATCCGGAGCCCCCTCTGGCGTCACGGTGGAACGGTTCACGGGCCGCAGCCGCGCGATTACGGTTACCGGCTTCCGCGCAAGATGCTTCTCGGCGCCCTCCGCTCCGCCCTGTCGGCGAAGTTACGCGACGGCCAACTGACCGTGGTCAAAGCGTTCACCCTGGCGAACCACAAGACCCGCGGCGTGCGGTCGGTCCTCAATGCCCTCGAGGCGGACCGTTCCGTTCTCCTGGTGGACAATCCGGAAGACCGGAACCTCGAGTTGGGCGCGCGGAATCTGCCCGGAGTCACGCTGGTGAAGAGCCGGGAGGTGACGCCCTATGACCTCCTCGGCCACGATCGCGTGCTGCTGTCGGAAGCGGCGGCCCGCAAGCTGTCGGAGGTATTGTCGCAATGACCCATTTCGAGGTGATTCGTCGGCCGCTGATTACTGAAAAGGCGGTAACGGCCAAGGACGAGCAGCGCATTCTGGTGTTCGAAGTGGCCCGTGGCGCCAACAAGACGCAAATCCGGTCGGCTGTCGAAACCCTCTTCAAGGTGAAGGTGGCCGACGTCCGTACCGCCAACAACGTTGGCAAGCTGCGGCGCCGGGGCCGGTTCCAGGGCTACCGCCCCGATTGGAAGAAGGCCTACGTTAAGCTCCAAGCCGGTCAGAAGATGCCGGAATACACCGAGGTCTAAGGATTCAGTCCGATGCCTGTGAAAACGTATCGCCCCACGACGCCGACCCGCCGGTTTCAGACCACGCAGGACCGGTCTGAGCTGACGCCCAACAAGAAGCCGGAGAAGTCGCTGACAAGCGGCGCGCGGAAGTCGGGCGGCCGCAACAGTACCGGCGAGATCACCGTTTGGTTCCGGGGCGGCGGTCATAAGCGGAAACTCCGGGAGATTGACTTCAAGCGGGACAAGTTCGGCATCCCGGCCAGGGTTTCATCGATCGAATACGACCCCAACCGGTCCGCCCATATCGCCTTGCTGAGCTACGCCGACGGCGAGAAGCGGTATATCCTCGCGCCGGTGGGATTGAAGCCCGGGCAGACGGTGGTCTCCGGACCCGGTGCCGATATTCTGCCGGGTAATGCGCTGGCGCTCGAGAATATCCCGCCCGGCACCATGATTCACAACATCGAGCTGCGTCCGGGCAAGGGCGGCCAGATGGCGCGGTCGGCTGGCGCCGAGGCTCAGTTGGTTGCCCGCGAGGAGAGCTACTCGCTGATCAAACTGCCGTCGGGTGAGGTTCGCCGTGTTCTCTCCAAGTGCATGGCGACCATCGGCCAGGTGGGCAACCTGGATCACGAAAACGTCTCGCTCGGCAAGGCTGGCCGCTCGCGGTGGCTCGGACGCCGTCCGCACAACCGGGGCGTCAGCATGAACCCGGTGGACCATCCGCACGGCGGCGGCGAGGGCAGGACCTCGGGGGGCCGGCATCCGGTGACACCGTGGGGACAGCCGACGCGTGGGTTCAAGACGCGCAACAACAAGCGGACCGACCAGTACATCGTCAGCAGGAAGTCGAAAAAGGGTAGATAACCATGGGCCGTTCATTACGCAAGGGACCGTTCGCCGACGACCACCTCGTGCGCAAGGTGCAGGGACTCAATGACAGCAATCAGAAGAAGGTAGTCCGGACCTGGTCCCGCCGGTCGACGATTCTGCCGGAATTCATCGGCCACACCTTCGGGGTCCACAATGGGAAGAAGTTCATTCCCGTCTACGTGACTGAGAACATGGTGGGCCACAAGCTGGGTGAATTCTCGCCGACGCGCACTTTCAAGGGCCACGCGGGCAAGTCAGAGAAATCGGCCAAAGGGTAGGTGTCGCAACCATGGAAGCAAGAGCCGAAGCCAGGTACATCCGGATCTCGCCGCAGAAAGCGCGGCTGGTCGTGGACCTGATCCGCGGGCAGCGGGCTGAGGATGCGCTCGTGACGCTCCAGATGACCAATAAGCGGATCGCGCCGGCGGTGGAGAAGGTGCTGCGCGCGGCCATCGCCAACGCCGAGCAGAAGGCCCCTGACGTCGACGTGGATCAACTGGTGGTCACCGGGGCTTACGTCAACGAAGGTCCGCGGATGAAACGCATCAGGCCGGCGCCGATGGGGCGCGCCTATCGCTACCAGCGGAGGGCGGCCCACATCGTGGTGGAAGTCGGCGCGGAGGGTGCTGTCGAAGGAAGCAAATAATGGGTCAGAAAGTTCATCCTTACGGTTTCCGGCTGGGCGTCACCAAGACGTGGCGTTCGCGCTGGTTCGCCAAGCACGACTACTCCCGGCTGCTCGAGGAGGATCTGGAGCTCAAGGCATCCCTGCGCCAACGCCTGAAGGCGGCCGGCGTCAGCTCCGTGGAACTCGACCGGCCCGGCAACAAGCTCCGCGTCACCATCCGGACTTCTCGTCCCGGCATTGTGATCGGCCGCAAAGGCAGCGAAATCGAGAAACTCAAGGCGGAGTTGGCGCGACGCACCAAGCGGGAAGTGTTCATCGACATCCAGGAAGTCAACAAGCCGGAGCTCGACGCGCAACTCGTGTCCGAGTCCATCGCCTTGCAGCTTGAGAAGCGGGTGGCTTTCCGGAGGGCGATGCGGAAGGCGGTCGACAGCGCGCTGCGGTTTGGCTGCCAGGGCATCAAAGTGCGCGTCTCCGGGCGGCTGAACGGAGCTGAGATCGCCCGGAGCGAGTGGTATCTGCAAGGGCGGCTCCCGCTGCACACTCTCCGTGCGGACATCGACTACGGCTTCAGCCAGGCGTATACCACCTACGGCGTGATCGGAATCAAGTGCTGGATCTACAAGGGTGAGATCCTGGATACGTCGTGGCATCCCTCATTGCGCGGCAGCGAGCCCGAGCCGCGCCGGATGCCGCGGCGTGACCGCGAACGGCGGCCGGCCCCGCCGCCGCCCTCTACCCCGGTGGAAGCGGCCGGCCCGGCTCAACAATCGGTCCCCGGCGAGTTACCGCGGGCGGGACAGCAACCGGCTCCGATTCTGCCGCCGCTAGCCGCCCCGAAACCGGCATGGAAGGAAGAGTTCTCCCGCGACAGCGCCGCCGGGGAGCCGGCTGCCGGCCGGCCTGCCGACACGCCGGCCGTGCCGGAGGGTGAAGAGAACCAAGGTTAGTTTCGACGGAGGCTATTGAACCATGTTGATGCCGAGCAAGGTGAAACACCGCAAGGTCCAGCGGGGCACCATGGGCGGAAAGGCCTGGCGAGGTTCGACGCTCGCCTTCGGCGATTTCGGTCTGAAGGTGATTGAGTGCGGCTGGATCACCGACCGACAGATTGAGGCGGCGCGCATCGCCATGACCCGGCATATCAAGCGGGGCGGCAAGGTGTGGATCCGCTTGTTTCCCGACAAGCCGATCACCAAGAAGCCGGCCGAGGTTCGCATGGGCAAGGGCAAGGGTAACCCGGAGCAGTGGGTTTGTGTGGTGCGTCCCGGCCGGGTGTTGTTTGAGATGGAGGGCGTTTCCGAGCCGGTGGCGCGCGAGGCATTGCGCCTGGCGGCCCAGAAGATTCCGCTCCCCAGCCGGTTCGTCGTCCGGCGGCCGTTCGATTGATGACGCGGGCCCCGGGAGGTGACACGCAATGCTAGCTGAAAAGATACG
>CAYRPT010000384.1:0-4876 GCA_964425895.1 uncultured Solibacteraceae bacterium
GCACGCAAGCGCTCCGGTCCAAACCTTCCGCGAGCACGGTATCCCCGGCCTTCTTCAACTGGCCCTTGGTCACGATCGGGAACCGCTCGAGATCGGCGAGGCTCTGCACATCGCCCGGCCCGACGCCGGCGCCGCGCCACAGGTCGCGATAGAAGGGCACACGCTCCGCCGCATGCCGCACCACCGCTTGGAGCTTGGCCAGCCGCAAGCGCTCCAGATCCGGCGCGGCGAGCCGCCGGTTGCGCTGCAGTCGCCGGAATTCGACGAGTTTCGCCAGTGTGCTCATCGATATTTCACCGCCCTCTCGACACGGCCCCCCGGCACCGGCAAATAACGGCCTTCCGCTTGCCGCTAGGCTCCGCCGCGATGGTATCCCTCCACTCGACCGCCACGGCAGCCCGGCCGCCGACCGAGCGCCGGAGCGCCTCGCAAAGCCCGGCTTCCGCGCCAAACCGGTCCGCTAACGGCTTCGGCACCGCGCGGATGAGGAACCGGTCAGGCTCCTCCTGGACCACCTGCACCTGCACGACTCCGGCCACCGCCCGCAGCCCTTCCAGTAGGACCAGTGAATGCATCTCCTCTCCCGAAGGCAGAATCACCATGTCGTCGGCTCGCCCTTCCACGGCGGCGAGAAGCGGCAGCGTTCGCCCGCACGGGCAGCGGGCGCTGTCCATCCGAACGATGTCGCCCAGCGCATAGTTGAGCAGGACGGTCGCCCGGTTCGTCAGGTTGGATAGGATCAGACGCCCCGGCGCTCCCGGCGCAACGTCCCGTCCCTCATCGTCAACAACTCGAACCGCCAGGTCGTCCAGGAACAGGTGGAACCCGCGCCGCCGTTCGCACTGGAAACCGATGTGCAAGGCTTCGACCGCCTGGTAGGTCGAAAGCACCGGCACGCCGAAATGCGACTCGATCATCTCGCGCTCGGCTTCCGGCATGGTGTCCGCGCCGTACACGACCGCGCGCGGGCGTTCGAGCTTCCAACCGCGGGCCGCCACTTGCCGGAAGAAAGCGCCCAGCAGCGACCCGTAGCCTCGGATGACGTGCGGCCGGAAGTCGTTCACGATCGCGACTTGCTCGGCGAGCGTGATCCCGGACACCGGCAAGTCCCGCCGCTCCAGCTCCAACATCCGGGGAACCCAGCAGTGGCCTTCGTAAAAATCGCGCATCTGCCTGTGGACGCCCCCCGGCCGGGCGGCAATCATCTCGCGGTACCGGGCAAGCCGGCCCGTGAAGCTCCGGAGAACGGCCCGCTGGCGCTGCCCGTGGGCGAGCGAGAGAAACAGGCTGCCGGCGTCGTGGTGAAGCGGCTTGCTCCGGCCGGCCGTGCCGCTCGAATCAATGCGCAGGCATCGGGCGTCGGGGAAATTGCGCGCGCGGAAGGCCTCCGGTGACGCCGCGAAATCGTCTTTGCTCACGATGGGTAAGCGCGCCAGGTCCTCCGTGGAGCGAATGTCAGCGGGGCGAATCCCGAGGCGGTCCATGGCGGACCGGTAGAACGCCGTCTGATCGTAGGCATGGCGGACCATCGCCCTGAGCCGCCCCCGCTGCACCTCCAGGATTCTCTCCTCCGGCCAGAAGGGAAGCGCCTTCTCGTGGCGGGCGTGCCAAGCCACGTACATCGCCCACCCGAGCCGCCCGCCGAGCGGGGATCGGATCACGGCCGCGGCTGCCGGCGTCACGGACGGACCTTCTCCGCGGCACATGCCAGGAATGTGCCCGTCCGGTAGCGCCAGCGGCTTCGCTCCAGACGCTGGGCCCCCTGCCACAGCCGCTGGATGGCGCGGTGGAACTCGTCCCATCGCAGTGCGCGCGCCATCATCACGCTGCCTACCGCGAGCAGGCGCGGATTGTGTACGATGGCGGTGCGGCCTACGACATGGAAGCCCGCGTTCTCGAGTTCGCGCGCCATCTCCCCAATGGTATAGAAACTACCAAGGTAAAACGGAATCAGCCCCAGCCGGTCCGCCAGGCGCAGTAGCGGGTAGAAGATGTTCTGCCGGTTGTCGAGGGTAATGACGAGCCGTCCCTCCGGTTTCAACACCCGGCACAGTTCGCGCAGGCTTCGCCCGAGATCGGCGGGGTCGGGGAAATGATCCAACGTGGACGGCGAGAGGATCAGATCGAACGACTCGTCCCGGAACGGTAACCGGCGGACATCGGCGCCCAGGAAGGCCGCCTGCGCGGCCCCGTGCCGCTGCCAGGCGTGATCGGCCGTCCGTGGCGCGAGGTCGATGCCGATAACTTCGCGGGCTTCGGCAGCCAAATCCGGAAGAAGGGCATCGGTGCCAAACGCCTCCTCGAAGAGGTCGGTCTTGAGCACGCGCCCTCGCCGTTGGGACGGCGCCCAACGGTTCAGCAGATCGAGGTAGGCTTCGCGCTTGATCCGCCCGAGCGCCGGGTCGAGGTGAAACTCCCGGCGGCGCATCGTTCCGGCTACCTTGTTCCAATACCCGACGCTGTCCTTGTTCATTGGCCCTGACAGCCCGCGTCTCTTCCTGGTGGCGGCGAGGGAGCCCGCGATCCACCCCCTACCGGGAACATTCGTGAATGTTCCCTTCTCTCAATGACGTGCGGCCCCTGCGCCGGAGGCGCCCAGCCGCGCGGTTAGCGCCTCAGAAATACACACGGAAGCGCAGGCCCGCGGCGCGCGGCTGGATCAGCCGGGTGCCTACGAAGATCGACTGGAAGTTGTAGAGCGCCGTCTTGTTGGTCACATTCGAAACCTGGACGTTGACCTCCCAGCCGCTGCCGTGGTCGTTCAACTTCCGGCGGTAACCCACCATAAGATCCGCCACCGTTCGCGGCCGTACGCGGGTTGGTTGCGACTCGAGGTTCACATACGGCAGCAGGTCGAAGTAATCCGGGTCGGCGGCCACCTCCGCCGGATTCGACGGGTTGCTCACCAGGCCGCTGTCATACCGGATCGAGGTGGTTATCCAGAAACCGTTGCGGAGCTCGTATTGCACATTGCCATGGATGGCCAGCAACTGATCATGGTCGATCACAAACGGCCCGGCGGTAAGCGCGTCGATCGCCGAGGCGCCCAGGAACAGACCACCCGTAAACGGCGGCGTCGAGATGGCGCGGCCGTGGGTAAACGAGACGCTGCCCGAGAAGCCGCGCACCGGCAGCATGGTGATCCGGCCCTCGGCGCCGTTCACGCGAATCTGGCTCAGCGTAATGGGAAATATGATGCCGGTGTTAAAGAAGTTGTCGTTGTCCTGCTGATCGGCCGCCCGCTTGTGATGGTAAGCGGCGTTGAGGCTGAACTTGCCGCCGAGGGCCTGCTGGACACCGAGCTCGAAGATGTCTTGCCGCTCCGGCCGGATGGGTACGACTACTCCGCCGAGAGCCTCCCGAACGCTGGGAGGCGCCAGTTCCCCCGCCTCCGTCGAGTTCGAGATCAGCAGATTCTCGTTCGGCGGGGTCTGGAAAGTGCGGTTGTACGAGGCCCGCAGCACCGTCCCCGTTTCCGGAACATGGAATGACAGCCCCAGCCGCGGCTGAAACTGATGGGCGTGCACCAGGAAGCGGTAGTTGTCATAGCGAAGGCCGAGGGCCAGGAACCACCGTCCCAGGCGGACTTGGTCTTGGATGAACCCGGAGTAGAAGCTCCCCGAGTCCTTCTCGCTGAAATGGAAGAGTGTTCCGCCGCGGCTGAGGTCGTGGGGAAGCAGTGCTGGGTTGTATTTCTCGGCGCCTGGGACGTTAAACGCCGGGTCGGTGATGCCGAAGCTGAAGTTCTCGCTGACCGGGTAACGCTGATAGTCGGCGCCTCCACGCAGCGTGTGATCGCCGCGGACGGCGTTCAGCCGCCCCGAGAGCGTTACCGTCGAAAGATGCCTCGCCTGGGCCGCGGTCACCGGAGTGTCGCCGGGACTGGGCAGCAGTTGCGCAATAGCTGTCCGGTACGATGCGGTCGAATCGAAGGTGGTGGTGGGGTTAAGAACGTGCACCCACCCGAGCGACGTCGAGAAGTCCCGCAGAAGCTGCCGCTGTTCCTGCAAGGCCGAGTGCTGCGACCGTAGATTCGCCAGTTGAAAAGAGGAGCGTCCTGAAATCAGATTGAGACGCAGCATGTCGTTGAGGTCGGGTTGGTAGTCGAGGCGCACGAAGCCGCGTTCGGAGTTGCCGCCGTTCTGCAAGTTGTCGAGCGAGACCTGGTCGAGATATCGGTTGCTTTTCATCACGTGGGCGGAGGCGGAGTATCCGAACTTGCCGTGTTCGCCCGCCACTTGGGTCAGATGGGTCAGCGTGTCAAACTGCGCGACTCCGAACATGGCCGAGCCGGCGAAGGCCCGGCCCGTGCCTAGACCGGACCGCGTTGTCACGTTCGCCACGGCGGCGGTCTTGTTGCCATATTCGGCCGAGACGTTCCCGGTGAACAGCTCCACCGTCTGAATGATGCTTGGATCGATCGCGTTCGCGAACGCTCCGGTAAGCTGATCGGAGATCGGCATGCCGTCGATCACGAAGGTCATCTGGTTGTGCGCGCCACGGGGATGGATAGCGCCGTTGGCGTTCTTCGCGAAACCCGGGAAGTTCACCAGCACCGATTCCAGGCCGCGGCTGCCGGAGCTGACCGCCAACCGTTCGATATCAGTCTGATTCATCTGGGTGTGTGTCCCGGTCTCTTCCGGGTCCACGAGCACGCGCTGCTCCGCGGTGACTGTCACGCTCGCCTGCGCCCCGGCCAGCTCCAGGGTCACCGGAAGGCTCACCGGCACATTGGAGCGCAGCGACAATGTTTTCACTAACGGAGCGAACTCCGCCTTCTCAATGAGGATCTCGTAGGTATGGAAAGGGACATTGGTGAACTGAAACCCTCCATCCTCGTTTGTCTCTACCCGGCGGTCGAAGCCCGCCACCAGGT
>CAYRPT010000385.1:0-4518 GCA_964425895.1 uncultured Solibacteraceae bacterium
CGCGCGCCAGTGTGCGAACGTCCACGTCGATGCTCTTCCGGCGAGCTTCGTCCATGAGATTCACACAAAGGACAATTTTATTTGTTATCTCAGCAACTTGCAGAGCCAAGTTCAGATTGCGCTCGAGGGCTGTGGCGTCCATCACAACCACTGTGCAGTCCGGCTGTCCGAACAGGATGAAATTTCTCGCCACCTCCTCGTCCTGAGAGGCCGACAGCAGCGAATAGGTGCCCGGCAGATCGACGAGCTTGTACCTTACTCCGGCAAACGAGAAGCCGCCCTCGGCGCGGGTTACCGTCTTGCCGGGCCAGTTACCCACATGTTGACGCAACCCCGTCAGCTCATTGAAAACCGAGGACTTGCCCGTATTCGGATTCCCGGCCAGGGCCACCAGATGGTCGAATTCAGCCAGCCGGATACCCATCTGCTCCAACTGGCCCGCGGCCGGACAAGCGGCGCAGTCGTGGCCCGGCAGGCTGGATGACTTCATTGGGCCCTCTCCCGCGCCGCGCTCGCGCCCGGCGCCTTGTCCGCGGAGCGCACCCAGATCATCCGCGCTTGTTCTCGCCGAAGAGCGACTAATGTCCCGCGAACGCGGTACGCTCGAGGGTCCCCAAAGGCGTTCTGAAGAGCGACGCGGACCTCCGCCCCGGGAGTCAGCCCGAGGTCGAGGAGGCGGCGTCGCGCAAACCCGCGAAGATGCGGGTCGATCGATACTACCTCAGCCTCGGCATTGTCTGGAAGTTCGGATAACGCGACCGCGCCTGCGGGCATGGCGACCTTCCACGGGGTCTGCCGGACATGGATGTTGGCGGCCACCACAGGCGCCAGACGGTGCTGTTGACCAGCGTGGGCGATCAGAAGGTGTTCCGGCGCCCGGCTCAGAACACGAACGGGATCTCCCGGCTGAATCCCGCTGGCCAGTATCTGGGCGAACACCACATCAGGTTCATCCTCAATGTGAATGACATACACTGTATCGCTTGATTCAACGTCCGTTAGGCTTATGCACTCTAAGCGCTCCAGCGTGCCGTCCGGGGAAGGAATCGGATCACCGTGAGGATCCCGGAGAGGGTGGCCGAGACGGGCGTCGAGGGCTTCCAGTCCCTCTTCGGTGAACTCGTGTTCGGCGCGTTCCGCCGCCTGGTGTACCTTTCCCAACGGCATCCGCGCTTCGTCGGCCAGGTAGGTTTCGAGAAGACGGTGGGCCCGCACCATCTGACGGGCCGAGCGCTCTCCCTGCGGGGTCAATTCAATGCCAGTGCCGGCCGAGTGAACCAGGCCCTTGCTTTCCATGCGCTTGATCAGATCCAGAACCTTGCCCACCCGGAGATTGAGCGCGCCCGCCAGAGATTCCGCCGAGGCTGGCTGCCGGCGGAGGAACAAAGAGAAAAGATGCTTCAGGGCATCTTCGAGGCGGCGGCGGTTCCGCGCCCGCCGATAGCGGCGTAGCGGCGGCCGCAGCGCCCACGCCAAAGCAAGGAGCGTCAGAAAACCGGCCGCGGCAACCCCGGTGTACTCGAGCAACATCCTCCAAAACCTCGTCCGGCGTAATTATAGATTCACTACTCGACTTAACTACAATTCATATTCTAGCACGCCGCGCAAGCGCCCGACTGGTCGCTCGAAAGCAACCGGCGCTGGTGGATTTCGGCCACCTGCAACCTTGGTTCTCGCTGGAAAATCAATGACATATCTGTTGGTTACCGAATTGCACCCATTTGGGTGTCGCACAGGAGGCTGTCATGAAGCGAATCCGGCTCATTGGGCTGTCTCTCTTGGCCGCCACACTGGTTGTGCCGGCTCGGGCGCAGGAATCCGAGGAGGGGCCGGGCCGCGGTGTGGCCCGTGTAAGCCTCCTCCATGGCGATGTTTCCGTCCGTCGTGGCGACACGGGCGAGTGGGTGGCCGCCGCGGTAAACGCGCCGGTGATCGTCCCGGACAGCATGCTCACCGGCGCTGGTTCGCGCGCCGAAGTCCAGTTCGACTCCGCGAGCTTCATCCGCCTGGCTCCGGACGCCGAGGTTCGTTTCTCGGAGTTGGAGGCCGGCCGCTACCAGGTCCAGTTGGCAAGGGGCACAACCACCCTTAGCGTTATCCGCGAAACCAACGCCGACATAGAGCTCAGCACAACGAACGTCTCGGTCCGTCCACGCAAGAAGGGGCGTTACCGGGTCAGTGTCTTGGCGGACGAAACCACGGAAATCACCGTACGTTCCGGAGAGGCCGAAATCTACACGCCGCGGGGAGTCGAATACCTCAAGTCGGGCCGCACGATGCTCGTGCGGGGACCGCTATCTGAGCCCGAGTTCCAGATCGTCTCGGCGAAGAACCGGGACGAGTGGGATCGCTGGAACGAAAGCCGCGATAAGGACCTGAGGAATACCGCGTCCTACGCTTATGTGAGCAACGACATCTATGGTGTTGAGGATCTTGATCCTTACGGCCGGTGGGTCAATGTTGATCCTTACGGTTGGGTGTGGTCGCCGCGTGTGGCGGTGGGCTGGGCGCCCTACCGTTACGGCCGCTGGTCCTGGATCGACTGGTATGGGTGGACCTGGGTCAGCTACGATCCTTGGGGCTGGGCGCCCTACCACTACGGCCGGTGGTTCCATCACGGTCCCTACGGCTGGTGCTGGTGGCCCGGCGCCATCCGCGCCCGTCATTACTGGAGCCCTGGCCTGGTCGCTTTCTTCGGTTATGGAAGCGGCAGCGGATTCCATCTTGGGGTTGGAATCGGATTTGGGTTTGGCCGCGTGGGATGGTTTCCGCTCGCGCCTTACGAGCATTACCACCCCTGGTATGGACATCGCCACTACCGAGGGTATCGTAACGGAAACTATATCGATAACAGCGTCAACATCGTCAATAACATTAATGTCAGGAACGTGTACCGAAACGCTCGGATTGGCAACTCCATCACGGCGGTGGAAGGCACGGAGTTCGGGCGTGGCCGGGTGCGGAACATCTACCGTTCCGGCGACGTGGCGGACGCCCGCCTGGTTCGCGGCCAGTTGCCCGTCGTGCCCCAGCGCGAGAGCCTGAGGTTGGCGGATCGCGAGGTAGCCCGCCCGGCTCGGGCCACGGCTGAAGCCCGAAACACGACATTCTACAGCCGGCGTGCGGCCCGCGAGGTCGACCGGGTCCCGTTCACCGAGCAGCAGCGTGCCATGGAGCAGATGGTGCGGCGCTCATCCTCGGGTAGTGCGGAAACCCCGCGACGGGTTGCCGAAAGTGGAAGCCGGGGCGGGGGTTCGACTCCACTCGACCGTGGAGCCCAGCGTGCGCCGGGTGTCCCAGCCGGCCGGGATGGCGAGGGTGGCGGGCGGCAAACTGCCGAGCGGCAGGCGACGACGGGGAGGACCGGGCAGGGAACTACCTCCGACGGTCGAGCAATCGCGGGTTCGAACCGGAGCCCTCGCGGGCAGAGTTCCATGGCCTCTCGGGCGGACACAAGCGGTAGCGGGTGGCGAAGATTCGGCGAGGCGGGCCGCTCGGAATCGAGCCGCAGCGCAGCCGCCGAACGCTCCGCCGCTGTCGGAAATACGGCCCGGAGCTCAGAGGGTGCTCGAAGTGCGGCGAACCCTCGGCAGCCGCAGAGTTCGCCATCCGGCGGCGGGTGGCGCCGTTTCGGAGAACCCTCGCCGTCGGGCCGATCCTCAGCGGAGCGGAGTATGGGAGTGACGAGCCCGTCGAACGAGGTGGGACGCGGAAACCGCGAGGGACGTGCGGTGGAACAGACCGCTCCTTCCTCCACCGGCCGAGGCGGATGGGAACGGTTCGGTTCGGGGCGGGAACGGACGCAGTCGAGCCGCGGCTTTGAGCGAAGCAACCCATCGCGGGAGACGTCGGGCTCGGATCGGAGCGCATCCCGCTCCTCCGGCCGCTCCTCAATGAATTCGGACTCGATCCGCATGCGCGCGCCGACTGTGCGGGAACGGCCTGACTATGGTAGCAGTGGTGCGCGGTCCGCTCCCCGGTCAGAGGGCCGCCGCTACGAAACTCCGCCCTCAAGCGGGCGTAGTGCTCCGAGCGGCATGTCGGGTGGCGGAGCCTCCACCAGTCGTGGCTCGCGTGGCGATTTTGGCGGCTTCAGCCGGGGTGGCTCCAGCTCACGTCCTTCGATGAGCGCTCCCTCGATGGGCCGGAGCGGAGGCGCAGGCGCGGCTCCGAGCCGTTCAGGTGGAGGTGGAGGTGGAGGTGGAGCGAGAAGTTCACCCTCGAGCGGAGGTCGAAGTGGGGGTGGACGCTCCGGCGGCCGCAGCCGCTGACTTCCGCGGCGAATCGATTTCAGGTTCTTCCCTCGAAGGCCTGCTTCGCGGGCGCCAAACCCCGGGGCAGGCCGTTTTTTTTGCTGTGCCGGCTTAACCTGGTCAGGCGCTGGGTTAAAAGTTGACATAATATCCATTATCGGAAGATAGTGGGTCTGGGCACGAACTGCAAACCGGAAAGCTAAGCTTCGCCGTCGCGGACTTGGACATCGGGCTCATCGTCAAGGAGTAAGGGTGACCTTAAAGC
>CAYRPT010000385.1:4528-4874 GCA_964425895.1 uncultured Solibacteraceae bacterium
CCGCCGCGTCCTACCCCGCCAGCTTTCCGCGTACCAGGTCCGCCGTTCGATCAGCGCCATCGATCACGAGAACGTCGAAACCGGCGGCGCGCCCACTGGCGACGCCTGCCGGCGAATCCTCGATCACCAAGGGCCGCACCGCGCCCAATCGTCTCGCCGCTTCGAGGTACGGTTCGGGATCGGGTTTGTGCCGCCGAACATGGTCCCCGCAAACGACGGCTGCGAAGTATTCCCGCAAGCCGGAGGCCCCGAGAATCGGCTCGACCTCGGCGCTGCCACTCGACGAGACAATCGCCAGCCTGGCGTGCCGCGCGAGCTCCGGAATCAACTCCCGCGTGGGCGCCGG
>CAYRPT010000386.1:0-4268 GCA_964425895.1 uncultured Solibacteraceae bacterium
CGCCCCAACCCGCTGAAAACCCAACCACTTCTCCTCCGCGCAAAATAAAATCCGGCCCGCCCTCCGCCTCCCTCGAACCCTCGCCCGACCCCGCCTCCCACGGCCAGGCCCCGCCTTCCATCACCCGCCCCAGCTCGCCCGGCCCCGCTCAACCCTCCTTGACAACCCCTCCGCGGGAATCCTCCGGAGAACCTTCCCTTACCCGGCCCACTCTCTAGAAGGACTATGTTGTTCCGCGCCCTCAGTGCAGCCGTCTTCGGCATCGACGCCGCCCTCATCGACGTCGAAGTCGACCTCTACCCCGGCTCGGAACGAGGCTTCATCACGGTGGGCATGCCGGACACCGCGGTGCGCGAAAGCCGCGAGCGGATCAAGTCCGCTCTGATGAACTCCGGCTTTGGCTACCCCAGTAAGTCGGTGACCATCAACCTCGCGCCGGCCAACGTGCGCAAGGAGGGAGCCGGCTTCGACCTGCCGATGGCCCTTGGCATCCTCGGGGCCATGGGGCGTGTGAAGCCGACCGACGCGCACCTGTTCGCCGGCGAGCTGTCGCTTGACGGCTCGGTCCGCGCCGTCCGCGGCGCCTTGCCCATTGCCGTCTGCGCGCGCCGGCGGGGCATTCGCAACCTCATCGTGCCGAAAGAAAACGCCGCCGAGGCGGCCGTGGTCGAAGGAGTGCAAGTCTATGGCGCGGGACACCTGGCCGAGGTGGTCAGCATCCTGACCCAGCCGGAACAACACACGCCCCTTCCGCGCGGGGCCGGCATGGCGGGACCGTCACCGCCAGCGGCGCCGGACTTCGCCGATGTGCGCGGTCAGGTGGTGGCCAAACGGGCGCTCGAGGTGGCCGCGGCCGGCGCCCACAACCTTCTCATGATCGGTCCCCCGGGCAGCGGCAAGACGATGCTGGCGCGCCGTCTGGCCGGCATTCTGCCGCCGCTCACCTTCGAGGAGGCGCTCGAAACCACGAAGATCCACAGCGTGGCCGGCGTGCTCCCGCCGGATTCGGGGCTGGTGCCCGTCCGCCCCTTTCGTGATCCGCACCACACGGTTTCACCGGCGGGGCTCATCGGCGGCGGAGCCGGTGTTCCCGGACCGGGTGAGGTCAGCCTGGCGCACAACGGCGTGCTGTTCCTCGATGAGCTGCCTGAGTTCCCCAAGAACGTCCTCGAGCTCCTCCGGCAGCCCCTTGAAGGCGGTTCGGTTACCATCGCCCGGGCCAACATGACGCTCTCGTTTCCTTCCAACTTCATGCTGGTCGCGGCGATGAATCCCTGCCCGTGCGGTTATTACGGCGACACCACGCGGGAGTGCCGCTGCACCGGCGCCATCATCCAACGCTACCTGAGCAAGATCAGCGGCCCTCTGCTCGACCGCATCGACCTGCACATCGAGGTGCCCGCCGTCGCCTACAAGGAACTCCGCGGCCACGGCGACGGCGTCAGCTCCGGCCAGATGCGCGAGCGCGTTCTTGCGGCCCGCGAAATCCAGCGGGGCCGCGGGTTCTACAACGCCGAGATTCCCCACCGCCTCCTCCGCCAGCTCGCCGCTTTGGACGACGCCGGGGAACGCACGCTGGAGACCGCCGTCCGCCGCATGGGCCTCAGCGCCCGCGCCCACGACCGTATCCTCAAGGTCTCCCGCACCATCGCCGACCTGACCGGCGCCGATGCCGTTTCCGCCAAACACGTCGCCGAAGCCGTCCAGTACCGCAGCCTCGATCGGAGCTATTGGAGCTGACAAACCGCTCGCCGCCGGCCGTCGAATCCCGCGGAACCTCAGCCACATTCCTGGAGTGGCCCATGGCGATCTGGAGTGGCCAGGAAGGGATGCCTGTTGATGAATAGCCTGCGCGTTCGGCTTCTACCGCCCGGCGATTGATGACCCGCGCTTCGCCGGGCAGATGGTCGGGCGGCCCGCTTAAGCCGGTGTGGCACCCTAGGCCATCCGGTTGGCGTCAGACTAAGCCCGATGGGGGGAATGCCTGTTAGTACGGTCTAGAGTTGCTGGCGTTGGAAGGCAATCCAGCTCTTGAGCGCGAGCGCTGCGAGCAACACCAGGATCATCCAGAGAAACGGGCCTTTTAGAAGCATGAGCGCCGCTCCGGCCAGCCCGGCATAGATGATCAGCGCCTTGCGAAGCCGCTCTGCCGTCATGCCTCCACTCTCTTCGCCTGCTGGCGGTGCCCCGTCTTTGCCCTATGGCGACTAAGGCCGACGCCTGATTTCACCGAAAGGGATCTTACTTCGCGAACTAGGACATTCAACGGAGCACCATCGCCACACAAATCCCGCAAAATAACCGATGTAGCTGGTTGTACGGAGCCTCTTCCTAGGCGGGAGGTAAGGCGTTCCACAATGGCTTCCACGTTCCAAAGAGGAACGCCGCCAGGGAACGCGCGTTTCAATCTGGAACACGTTCCAGAAAGAATCGAGAAACGCAAGCGCCCCGCAACGGGAGATCGCCTCCCGACAAGCCAGCCTATCGCGATGATAGCACTGGCGCCAGCGACTTCCGGATCCGCCAGACGAGCGGCGCTACGGGAGGAACTGCACGTCGGCAGAATTGGCCCGGGGATTGCTAAATGAGAGACGTTGGTCCGAAGTAGGATGACGTCGCGGTGGCGTCGCGGGCCGATGCCGGCCACGGGAACAAGGAATTGCTCATGCGAGGCAAGCGAACGACGGAGACGGAGGCGGAACGGACGAGCAAGCGGGACCGGGTGATTCTGGAACACCTGCCGTTGGTGAAGGCAATTGCGGTGAGAGTGCACGAAAACCTGCCCGTTCACGTGGATCTCGACGACCTGGTGCACGCCGGCATCCTGGGGCTGTTCGATGCCGTGGCGAAGTATAACCCTGAGAAGAAGGTGGTCTTCTCGAGCTACGCCAAGCACCGGATCAAGGGAGCGATCCTCGATAGTCTGCGCCAACTCGATTGGGCCTCGCGCGACCTGCGCCGCCGCCACAAACAGGTAGAGGCCGCAACGCGGTCGCTCGCCGCGACCCTGCACCGCAACCCAACCGAATCCGAGGTGGCGCAGAAGCTCGGCGTCGAGGAGAGCCGCTGGCGCCAGATGATGGTGGACCTTCGTAACGTGGGCTTGATCTCGGCGTCCACCCGCGGCGGCGACAGCGACGAATTGCCCCCACCCGAGTTCCCTGGCAAGCCCGAGCACGAGCCGGACCGGATGTGTGCCCGCGAACAGCTCCGCTCCGTCCTGCTCGACGCCATGGAGACTTTGCCGGAGCGCTACCGGCGTGTGGTGGTGCTGTACTACACCAATGAGTTGACCATGAAGGAGATCGGCGGGATGCTGGGCATCAACGAAAGCCGCGTCTCGCAGATCCACAAGTCGGCGCTCGAGAAGATGGCGGCGGTGCTCGAGTCAAACGGCATCCACTCGAGCAACGCGTTCGCCGAGTGACAGACCGCCGCGCCGCCGGAACGGGCGCTGGGCGCGGATCGTTGAGGCTCCGCCCTCGGGATCTCGGGCATCCTCCGCGAGAGAGAGGAGAGTGAACGGCCGGCAAGCGTCGCGGCGGCGGACCCGTCCCTTTCTTTCGACGAGCGTTGGCTCAGGGGCCTGGAGCGGACGGCCGCTGACCGTGGGGATGGGAAGCGTCATCAGGGGCTCCGGCGCTCCCTGCTCTTCTCCATATCATCTTCCCGATCCCGGGCGTCCCCGCCGGGCGTCGCGATCGAGAAGGCGTCCGGCTTCCACCTTTTGGGATAATCAAGTCAGTGCCGCGGACAAAAGAGTTGGAGCAAAAACTCCAGGAGACAGAGCAGCAGCTTCGCCTCTGTCAGCGCATCAGCCGTATGATGGCGCGGGAGATGAGCCTCCAGGAGGTTCTTCAGGGTGTTGTTACGCTGGTCGCCGAGTATATGGGCTGCGACTCGTGCCTGCTTTACCTGCTCGACCGTGACGAGTTGGTCCTGTGCGCGTCCAATCAGCCCCGCCGCGGTCACGGCGGGCTCGTTCGGCTCAAGCTGGGGGAAGGACTGACCGGCTGGGTGGCGCGGGAGCGGCGTTTGCTCGCCATTTCGAGAGGGGCGTTTCAGGATCCACGCTTCAAGCTCTTTCGCGACCTTCCGGAGGACGCCTACGAGGCGTTTCTTTCCGTCCCCGTGGTGGCCCGCAATCGCGTCGTCGGCGTTATCAATGTGCAGCACCGCGAGCCGCACGCCCACACCGGCGGCGAGATGGAACTCCTCACTACCGTGGGCGAGCAGGTGGGATGTCTGCTTGTGCTGGCTCGCCTGGA
>CAYRPT010000386.1:4278-4868 GCA_964425895.1 uncultured Solibacteraceae bacterium
GGCGATCGAGCGGGTCAGTCATGCCGAGCTGGCTCTTGCGGCGTTTCCGTCCGGTCCGTCGAAAGACTGAGTGATGTCCTGGCGATCCGGCGTCTGGAGGCTGATCTTGGCGGCCGTGCTGGGCGCCGGCGCAGGCCGCGCCGCGCCGCGGGTGGAACTCCAGTATTTCCACGACGTCAAGGACTCCCAGTTCGTCATCCTCGACCTGGCATTCTTCTCTCCCCGCCAGGGCGTAGCCGTCGGCTATCTCAGCGAGAACGGGAGGACCCGCCCCTACTCGGTGGCGACGAGCAACGGCGGCGAGACCTGGACTACGGTTCCCATTCGCGAGCCGGGAACATCCCTGTTCGTCCTCAATGAAACCGTCGGCTGGATGGTGGGCGAGAAGGGCCTCTGGAAGACCGTCGAGGCCGGGCGAAGCTGGCAGCGCCTGACGAAAGAGAAGAAGATGCTGCGGGTGTGGTTCGTGGACGAAAGCCGCGGCTGGGCCGTAGGCCAGCAGAAGTCCGTCTGGGAGACCAAAGACGGCGGCCGCCGCTGGACCCTCTTACCGGTCGCCGCGGAACCGAACACCTCTCCTGAGTACACCA
>CAYRPT010000387.1:0-4868 GCA_964425895.1 uncultured Solibacteraceae bacterium
CGATGCCGACAACGGAGATGCCGCACCGTCCGATCCGGCGCCCGTAGCGTTTGGTGAGCTTGTCGGCGATCCAGCCGCCCAGCGGCGAGCACGTAGCCATGGCCAGGAACGGCAGCATCGAATAGAGCGCGCTGGATTTGAGATCGAGTCCCCGCACGTCGTTCAGATATTTGAAGAACCAGGTGAAGAAGATGTAGGCCACATATCCGTAAGTGAAGTAGCTGGCCGCCACCATGAGAACATCCTTGTTGCTGACGATCGCGCCCCACGACACGCTCTTGGCTGATCCGCCCTGCGCCGGCGGCAGCCCCGAATCGATCAGCGCCTTCTCCTTCTCCGTGATCCACGGATGTTCCTTCGGGTCGTCCCGCGCCAGCCAATACCACACCAGGCCCGCGACTGTACCGATCACCGCGCAGACGAAGAACGACCAGCGCCAGCCGTACGTGATCAGCACGTAAGTGATGATCGGCGGCGTAACCCCCGCGCCGAACCCCACGCCGGCGAAGATCAGTCCGTTGGCGACGCCGCGTTCCGTCGACGGGATCCAGTTCGCCACCAACCGGTTCGACGAGGGGTACACCACCGCCTCCCCAACGCCGAGAATGAATCGGACTCCGATCATTACCACCAGGGCGCCCGCGATGCCGGAGGGTATCATCGCGGTCACCGCCGTGAATACACCCCACCACATCACGCCGAAGAACAGCACCTTCCGCGGGCCGAAACGGTCGGCCAGCCTCCCGCCGGGGGCTTGGAACAAGGCGTATCCCAGCACGAACGCGCTGAGCACGGGTCCGAACTGAACGTCAGTGAGGCCGAACTCCTTCTGAATGGCGCTGACCGCGATCGCAATGTTCACCCGGTCCAGGTAGGCGATCGCGCTGATGACGAACATCCAGAAAATCAGCACCCACCTCATCCGTTCACGCAGAAACTCCAGCATTCGCTTGACCTCCTCATCCGCGGCGGGGCTGCAAGCGGCGCGGCCCCGGCAATCGCGCAAGCGGCAAGTATGTCACGGTTGGCGGGCCGGGTTCAAGGGCGGCCGCTTCGCCGCTCTCGCCCGGCAAGCAGGAGCGGACGCTTTCGCCCGCCGAACCGGCCGCCGCCTGGGCCCGCCGGCGTTGCCGGCCTCTCTGCCTCCACACCGGCGGCCCGACTATGATCGGATCATGAAGTGGCTGAATTACCACCACCTCTTCTATTTTTGGACGGTGGCGCGGGAGGGCACCGTCACCGCCGCCTGCGAGCGGCTTCGGCTGGCCCAGCCGACGATATCCGCGCAACTCCGGACGCTCGAGAAGAACCTGGGGCAAAAGCTGTTTCAGCAAGTCGGGCGGACGCTCGAACTGACCGAGACCGGACGCGTGGTGTATCGCTACGCCAACGAGATCTTCACTCTGGGCGAGGAGCTCAGCAACACGCTCGAAGGCCGTCTTTCTCACAACCTGTTGCGGCTGCGCATCGGTGTCGCCGACGTGCTGCCCAAAATGGTCGTCTCCCGGGTGATCGAGCCGGCCATCGCCCCGGAGCTGAAAACACGCGTGGTGTGTTTCGAAGGCAAACCGAAAGAGCTGCTGGCGAGGCTCTCGGTCCACGAGTTGGACCTGGTTCTGGCCGATGCGCCGATTCCGTTGGACGTGAACCTGCGCGCCTACAACCACCAACTCGGCGAGACGACAGTGAGCGTTTTCGCCCCGCGGGCCGCCGCCCAGCAGCACCGCAAAGGATTCCCGGAGTCGCTGCACGGGGCACCCATGCTGATGCCGACGGCCAATACATCACTGCGCCGCACGCTCGATTACTGGCTGGGTTTGCGGGGGATCGTTCCGCAGGTGATCGCCGAGTTCGAGGATAGCGCCCTGATGAAGATGTTCGCTCACGAACGGTCCGTCCTGTTTCCCGCGCCCACGGTGCTCGAAGAGGACATCCGCGTCCTGTACGGCGGTGAGGTGGTGGGGCGTCTGGAGGAAGTCCGGGAGCGGTTTTTCGCGATCTCGCTCGAACGCCGGGTGAAGCATCCGGCGGTGGCGGCGATTGTCAGCGCGGCGGGCAAGGGCCTCTTCCGATGACGGCACAATTACGTGCCGAGGCTTCTCTGGTGGAGCGCGCCGCCAGGCATGAACGCCGGCAGTCCGGACGGTTCCAGTCCGGCACACCGGGGTTGCGGGCGCCTTCAGTCGCACTTGCAGAGCTCGATCATCCGAAAGGTGACCTCCACGCTCCGCGGTGGCATCTGGCGTACGCTGTGCTCAACCCTGATGGCGATGCCGCGGCCGGCATAGAGTTCGCGGAGCACCTCTTTGGCTCCAGCGATCGAAGCCGTATCGAGCTCGCGTTCGAGTGACAGGTTCACGTGCCGGTCCCGCCACGCCGCGGCGACGGCTGCGATGTCGATTGCAGGCAAGCCGGTTGAACTGGTCGGGACAGCCTCGAGCACGATGGATCGGACCACCGGATTCCTTTGCGACGCCTGCGCGGATAGCGCCCCGGCGCCGATCATGCCTGACAACAAGACCACCACGTGGGCCCGCGTTTGCGCCTCCGGCCGTCAGTCTACCACGGCGTCCGGACGCCGTGAGTACGCCTATCCTCCGTACAGGAGATGCCCCCTCCGCTCCGTGCGCGCCCGGAGGAGATGCCCGTCGATCGAGGTCACGTAGAGGGTCTGGAGATCCTCGTCGCCGAAGGTGCAGTTGGTGGGTTTGTAGCACGGTACGGGGTGCTGCTCCAGAATCTCGCCGGACGGAGCGAAGACATAGATCATTGCCCCGGGACCGGAATCGGTCGAACCCGCGGTAGCCACGATGCACCCCGCCGTGTCGAGCACCATGCCGTCGATCCCCCGGTGCTCGCCGAAATCGTGGAGCACGCGGCCGTCGCCCAGTGAGCCGTCGCTGTTCACCGTATACGCGCGCAGCTCCCGCTTTTCACTGGCCAGCCGGCCCGATTGGGCGAGATAGAGAGTGCGGTAGTCGAGCGAAAAGAGGATGCCGTTAGGCCGCGTGGTGTCGTAGGTGACGCGGGTGATCGACCACGAGCCATCGCCTCGCGGGTCGAGCCGGTAGACCGAGTCATGGTCAAGCTCCTTGAGCTCCTGCGTCTTGCTCCACTCCCCCGCCGCGCCCTCGTACCAGGGATCGGTGAACCAGACGCGTCCCTCGAGGTCGATGGCGAGGTCGTTGGGGAGGTTCAGCTTCTTGCCGTCATAGCGGTCGGCGAGGACGGTAACGCCTCCGCCCGGCTCGAAACGCACCACGCTGCGGCCGCCGCCGCAGCAACCGTAGAGGCGGCCCTGCGGATCGAACATGAGCCCGTTGGTGTAGTTCGTGTCTTCGCGAAACACCTGGCACTGTCGAGTCTGGGGATCCCACCGCAGAATCCGGCAGTTATGGATCTGAGTAAAAAGCAGCCCGGAACCGTCCCATGCCGGACCTTCCGAGACGCCGCCGTACGGCTCCACGATCAGTTCAAATTCCCACGGCAAGTGGATGTCCTCCTCGTCGCCGCCTGACGCCGCCGCCGCGGCCTGCGCGGCACAAACAGTAGGATACTCAGGTTATGCGCCGACTTGCACTTGTTTTGATGGGAGGTCTGAGCTTGTCCTGTTCCGCACTGCGAAGCCCCGATCCGGAGGCGGCCCGCGCGAGCATCGATGCCGCCAGCTTCATGGAGCATGTCCGGAAGCTCTCCTCGGACGAGTTCGAGGGCCGGTTGCCGGGCTCCCGGGGGGAGGATCTGACGGTCGAGTACCTGATTGCGCAGTTCCAGGCTCTTGGGCTGAAACCGGGCAACCCCGACGGGACGTACGTGCAGCAGGTTCCATTGGCTGGAGTGAAATCGATGGCCGAGGTTTCGTGGACCGCCGGGGGAGAGCGGATCGCCATGAACCGCCTCGATGACTACGTGGCGATCTCGCGCCGCTTGACCCCGGAGGTCGAGGTGAAAAACTCCGACGTGGTGTTCGTCGGCTACGGCGTGGTGGCGCCCGAGTACGGGTGGGACGATTACAAGGACGTCGACGTCAAGGGCAAGACCATCGTCATGTTGATCAACGACCCTCCGGTTCCGGATCCGGCCGACCCCTCGAAACTGGACGAGACGATGTTCCGCGGCCGCGCGATGACCTACTACGGCCGCTGGACGTACAAGTACGAGATCGCCGCCGCGAAAGGCGCCGCGGCCGCCGTCGTGGTGCACGAGACTGAGCCCGCCGGCTATCCATGGGACGTCGTGCGGAGCAGTTGGGGCGGCGAGAATTTCGATCTTCAGACCCCGGACAACAACGCGGGCCGGGTAGCGGTGGAGTCATGGATCACCCTGGAGAAGGCCCGCGAGATCTTCCGCTCCGCCGGCCAGGACTTCGATGCGCTCAAGAAGGCGGCCGTGAGCAAGGACTTTCGTCCCGTCTCCCTGAACGCCCGGGCCGGATTCGCGATCACGAACGAAATCCGCCGGGTGCAATCCCGCAATGTAATCGCCCGGCTGGAAGGAAGCGATCCGAAACATCGCGAGGAATACGTCATCTACACGGCCCACTGGGACCACTTGGGTAAAGACGAATCGCTCGACGGTGACCAGATCTTCAACGGCGCCTTCGATAACGCCTCCGGCACGGCGGGCGTGCTGGAGATCGCGAAAGCATTCACCAAGCTCGATCCGCCGCCGAAGCGCTCGATCGTGTTCATGGCGGTAACGGCCGAGGAGCAGGGTCTGCTGGGTGCGAAATACTATGCCGCGAACCCCCTCTACCCGCTCGCCAAGACCCTTGCAAACATTAACGTGGACGGCCTGATTCCCTGGGGCGCGGCCAAGGATGTCGAGGTGGTGGGATACGGGAACTCGACGCTCGATGACGTCGCGGA
>CAYRPT010000388.1:0-4864 GCA_964425895.1 uncultured Solibacteraceae bacterium
AGCGGAATACCTCGTGCAATGTCTCGCCACGGAACGGCAATTCGCCGGCGCTCATCTCGTACAGCACGATGCCGAGCGACCAGATGTCCGTGCGCCGGTCGACCTGTTTGCCCAGAGCCTGCTCCGGGGAGATGTAGGCTACGGTGCCCAGCGTCGTTCCGGTGCGGGTGATTCGCGAGCGGTCCGTCAGCAGCGCGAGGCCGAAATCGGTGAGCACCGCCCGCCATTTCTCCGTCACCAGGATGTTGGCGCTCTTGACATCGCGGTGGACGATTCCGTGTTCATGCGCTTCGAGGAGCGCTTCTCCCACTTGCACGGCGATGTCCACGGCGTTTCCCAGCGTCAGCCGGCGAGCGGCCACCAACCGGTCCAGTCCGGTGCCGGCGATATAGGCCATGACGATGAATAGCGTGCCGTCGGCCTCCTCGATGCCGTAAACCGGACAGATATTGGGATGGTTGACCGCGCCGGCCGCCTGCGCCTCCCGCAAAAAGCGCACCCGCAGCTTCTCGCCGGATACAGCCTTGGGGGCCAGAAACTTCAGCGCGACGGTGCGCTTGAGCGTCGTGTCCTCGGCCTTGTAGACCACACCCATCCCGCCCTCGCCGAGCTTCTCGAGGATGCGGTAGTGAGAGATGGTTCGGCCTGTCATGACCCGGTTCCCGGCGTGGCCTGGCTTAGATTCTACAGCAGCACCGTACGGCGGCGGCCGCCGTCACGAGCGACAGAAACCCGGCGAGAGCAGCGCCGTTTGCGAACCTGGTGGCGGATTGGGTTCGGCAGCTAAAGCCGACTCCACAGGGGAGGATCGCGAGAGAAGTTGCAGAGGATCGCGCGGCGGCCGAAACCGGCGCAAAGGATGGCGATGCGAGCCCGGATCGTGCTCCATGGCGCGGAAGGGATGAGCAACTCCGTCCGGAGGGTTATCGGAATGGACCAGGCGGCCGAAGGCGAGTTGTGCGTTCTTGCGGCCGGAGCCGCGAGCCCGCTTGCTCGCGAGATTCTCGAAGCCGCCGGCGCCAGTGTGCCTGCCTCGCCCGAGTCTTCAGGATTGGCCGCGGGCCAGCCGGAGGGCCGAAGGGTGACGCTGGCCTGCGGCCACGACGCCCGAGGACTGGTCTACGCGCTGCTCGAACTCGCCGACCGCGTGCGGCACTCCGTCAACCCGGTGGCCTCTCTGGAGGTGCCGAAGCCGGTCATTGAAAGGCCGGCCAATGAAGTACGGAGCCTGGCACGCCTTTTCACCAGCGACGTGGAGGACAAGCCGTGGTTCAACGACCGGGAGATGTGGGGGCAGTATTTGACGATGCTGGCCACGCAACGATTCAACCGGTTCAATCTGAGTTTGGGCATCGGCTATGATTTTCTTCGAAACGTGACCGACGGTTACTTCCTCTTCGCCTACCCCTTCCTGCTGCCGGTGCCCGGCTACGATGTTCGCGCCAGCGGCGTGACGGATTCGGAGCGTGACAGCAATCTTGAAACCCTCCAGTTCATCAGCGAGCAGACTGTGGCACGCGGTCTCGAGTTCCAGTTGGGCCTGTGGATGCACGGCTACGAGTGGATTGACAGTCCCAACCCGAATCACCGGATTGAGGGGCTGAGTCCCGAGAATCACGGCCCGTACTGCCGCGATGCGCTCACCGCACTGCTCAAGGCGTGCCCGTTGATCAGCGGCGTAACGTTCCGGGTCCATGGGGAAAGCGGTGTCCCGGAAGAAAGCTACGCCTTTTGGAAAACCGTTTTCGACGGTGTGGTCCGTTGCGGGCGCGAGGTCAGAATCGACATGCACGCCAAGGGAATGGATCAGCGCCAGATCGACGTCGCGCTGGATACCGGAATGCCGGTGACGATCACACCCAAGTACTGGGCGGAGCACATGGGCATGCCCTACCACCAGGCGGATATCCGCAAACTCGAGGTGCCGCGCGCCAGACCGGGCGCCCACGCGCTGATGGCTCTCAGCGCCGGATCCAGGAGTTTCCTCCGGTACGGCTACGGAGATCTAATGCGAGAAGACCGGCGCTTCAAAGTAGTTCATCGGATCTGGCCCGGCACGCAGCGGCTGCTGATCTGGGGAGACCCGGTGACGGCAACGGCACACTCACGGGCATTCGGCTTCTGCGGAAGCGCCGGAGTCGAGATCTTCGAACCTCTCTCGTTCAAGGGCCGCCGGGGCAGCGGAATTGCGGGAGGGCGTTGTGCGTACGCGGATGAATCGCTGAAGCCCCGATGGGATTGGGAAAAGTATCTTTTCTCGCACCGGGTGTGGGGGCGGCTCCTTTACAATCCTGATTCCGAGCCGGACACATGGCGCCGGTACCTTCGGGATCGATTCAAGCCGGCGGCCGCCGCATTGGAGGAGGCACTGGGCGCCGCGAGCCGCATCCTGCCTATCGTCACCACCGCCCACGGAGCCTCAGCCGGGAACAATAGCTACTGGCCGGAAGTTTACACGAACCAGCCGATTGTTGATCCCGAGAGAAAGCACCCTTACGGTGACAGTCCTTCGCCGAAGGTGTTCGGCAATGTCAGTCCGCTCGATCCACAAATCTTCTCGAGCATCAACGAGTTTGCCCAGGAACTGCTGGACGGGAAGCGCAGCGGGAAGTACACGCCGGTCGAGGTGGCGCAGTGGCTGGAGGACCTGGCGGAAAGGGCGGCGAAGAGCCTCGCCGAAGCGGAAGCCGCGGCTCAGGAGAAGGACAGTCCGGAGTACCGGCGGCTGGCGATCGACATCGCCCTGCAGATTGGCCTGGGGCGGTTCTTCGCCGGGAAGCTTCGCAGCGGGGTACTGTACGGCATCCACGAGCGAAGCCGCGACCGGGAGGCTCTCGAGGCGTCGCTCAAAGCGTATCGCGCGGCGCGGGAGACCTGGGCGCACCTGGCGAACCAGGCCAAGGACGTCTACGTGCCGGACATTACGGTCGGCGAGCGCCCGCACCTTCGCGGGCACTGGATGGACCGGCTGCCCGCCATCGACGGCGACATTGAGGATATGGCGAAACGGCTCCAGGCTGTTGAAGCGGGGGGAACGCGGCCGGCGCGCGCCGCCGCGGCGGTAACGGAAGCGCTGGGCCGGCCGGAGCGACCCGCCGTAGCTTGTGAGCATGTTCCGGCAGAGCGCTTTCGAGCCGGCGAACCGCTGGAGATCGGCCTGACCGTGCCGGCGGGATCCGGCGTCACATCCGTGCGGCTCCATTTCCGGCGCGTAAACCAAGCCGAACGCTTTCAGTCGAGCGACATGAGGGGGCGCGGCAACGGCTTCCAAGGCGTGATTCCACGCGAATACACGCGCTCGGACTATCCGCTGCAATATTACTTCGAGCTGCGGTCGGCCCCGGACTCGGCCTGGCTGCACCCCGGCTTCAACGCCACGCAAACGAATCAACCCTACTTTGTCGTGCGGCGGGCCTGATCGAATTCCGCAAGACCATGCGCCCGCGCCGGACATGAGGCCCGCGCAATCCTATTTGCCCGCGGCCTCCAGGTCCATCACGTAGATCCCGTGGCCGACCCCGGCGATCTCCCGTACGCGGGGAACCTGAAAGGCCATGAATCTGCCGTCGTCGCTGACCACGGGATTGGAGGCCTTGAACGCGCCGCCCTCATTGAACCACGTGAGCCGCTCGTACCGGCCGCTCCCGTCGAGTTGCAGCTTGTAGATGTCGATACTGCCTCCGCCGCCCGCACTCCGGTGCCGGCTGCATTCGACGAGCGTTTGGCGGCCGTCCGGGAAGATTCCCTCAGGCTCATCGTAAGTATCGGGCGCCTGGGAGTAGTTGACGAACCTGCCGGTTTCGAGATCGAGACCCATGACTTCGGTTCCGTCGTGCGAGGACTGAAAGATCAACTCCCGCTCGTTGGGCGGGCGAAAATTCTGCGGCTCCAGGACGGCACGGAAGAGATCGCGGCTATCGAAAACCATGCGTTCGTTGGCGAGGCGGGGTGTGCCGCCGGAGTACTCAATGTCGGCCACCCACATCTGGTAGAAGCGGGTGTTTCGCGGATAGATCCCGTGTTTGATCGACCAGGAAATCCGCAGGCGCGTCCGGGAGACCGCCGGTCCCTCCCAACAGAACTCCCCGAGCGGCGCCGGAGGCTGGTTCAGACGCTTATCGAGCACCCACAGCTCGGGGTTGCTGAAGCGCGAGTCGTGCGGCGCACTCGGGTTGAACGTTCTCGCCCCGGAGAGGAGAATATCGCCGTTCGCGAGGTAGAGAGCCCGCACGTAACCGTTGTGGTGGTAGTGGTGCGTGAGGGCGCGAATGATACCGGTCGCCACCTCCACCTCGTACACGTCGCCGTAAGTCTTCCCGAGAAAGAGGATCCGCTTCCCGTCGTGGGACCAGTCCGCACGGCCGCCGAAATGCGTGAGCCGCCGGATAGACGGCGGGAACCGCTCGTCGGTCCAATCGTACCGGTCCTGGGCGCACACCGGCGCGGCCAGGGCAATGCCAGCAATCACAGTGAGAAACCGAGCCATCGACACCTCTCCGATCCGGAAGGAGTTCACCGATCTCGGGCAGCGACGCCGACCGCCCGTCCCGCCGGCGGAAGGCCGGCGTCTTCCCGCACTCCAACACATGACTATGCCACAGTCACTGCGGCACGACCAGACGTTTCTTCGGAGGCAGGCGGATCCGGGGGGCGCGGGAGCGGCCGCCGGGTGTCCCGGCCAATACAGCCGCAAGCGGGCCGGCCAGCCGCAGATGCAGACCTTGGCGGTTCGATGCAAAGAGCTCCGGGCCAAGGCGGGGCCTTCGGGGCCTTGGCCGGCGAAAAAAAAGCTTGACAATCGCCTCGATCTGCAATATTTCTAGACTGGGTCGGGAGTTGTGAAAGCCCATTTCACTACATGAAA
>CAYRPT010000389.1:0-4861 GCA_964425895.1 uncultured Solibacteraceae bacterium
GGAGGCGCGCCGCCGCCGCCGGGAACTGGCAGCGGAATCGGAGTTCTACGGCGCGATGGACGGCGCATCCCGTTTCACCCAGCGCGACGCCGTGGCCAGCATCCTCATCACCGGGATCAACATCGTCGCCGGCTTCCTCATCGGCGTATTGCAGCATGGCATGGACTTGCGGAGGGCCCTTGAAACCTACACCGTGCTGACGATCGGCGACGGGCTGGTCACCGTGATTCCAGCTCTCATGATCTCGGTGTCCGGCGGCTTGATCGTTACCCGGGCCGGCTCCGAGGGCCGCCTGGGCTCCGACTTCCGGCGGCAGGTGCTGGCCAACACGCAGCCTCTGTATCTCGCCGCCGGCGTACTGGTGGCCATGGCCGCCTTTCCGGGGCTTCCCAAGGTCCCGTTTTTCCTGTTGGGGTCCGTCCTCGGCATCTTTGCCTGGCGTCAGAGCCGCCGCGAAACCGCGGAGCGGCCGGCGACAGCGCCCCCAAGCCGGACTCCGGCCCGCGAGGAACTGGAAAGCCTGTTGCGAGTGGACCCGGTTTCCGCCGAGGTCGGGCTCGGCCTGGTCAAGCTGGTCGAGGGCGGCGCCGGCTCCCCGTTGCTGCGCCGCATCGCCGGCATACGACGCCAGCTCGCAGCTGACCTGGGCTATGTGTTGCCGCCGGTCCGCGTCGCCGACAACCTGTCACTCAAAGCCGGCGAATATGTGATCGCCCTCAAAGGCACGGAAGTGGCGCGGTACGAACTTTTGCCGGGTTGCGAGCTGGCCATTGAGCCGGCTGGAGCCGGGGCTCCGAAGCTCAAGGGGACTCCAACGCGCGAGCCGGCGTTTGGCATCCCGGCGGTGTGGATCCCCTCGGGCGCGGCCGAGGAGGCCCGCGCAGCGGGCTACACGGTTGTGGATGCCGTGAGCGTCTTGGCAACACACTTGACAGAGACCATTCGATCGCACGCCTACGAACTCTTCTCGCGGCAGGATGCCAAACGGCTCGTGGACCGTGTTTCCGAAGAAAACGCCCGCCTGGTCGAAGATCTGGTCCCGAAATTGCTCTCACTCAGTATCGTGCAGAAGGTTCTGCAGAATCTGCTTCGCGAGCGCGTTTCAATCCGGGACGGCGGCTCCATTCTGGAAGCGCTCGGCGAAGCGGCGCCGATCACGCGGAATCCCGTGTTGCTGACCGAGTACGTCCGGCAGGCGATCCGCCGCGCAGTCGTCAAACCCTATCTGAATCCCCGCGGAGAGCTACCCGCGTTTCTGTTGGACGCCTCGCTCGACCACACGATCGACGCGGCCGTGGAGCACTCCGAGTTCACCAGCCATCTCAACCTCCCGCCGGCGCGTGTAAGCGAACTGGTGGAGCGCATCGCCCGTTCCGTGGCGCCCCACGACGCGCCCGTGGTGTTGCTGGCAGGATCCGGCTCGCGCTACTTCCTGCGTCAACTCGCCGAACCGTCCCTGCGGAACCTCGTGGTGATTGCGCACAACGAAGTGCCCGCCGGCGTCAAGGTCGTGTCCCTCGGAATCGTATCGTGAAGGAAACCGAAATGAAGCTGAAGTCCTATTTCGTCGACAGCGTTTCGCAAGCGATTGATCAAGCGTCCCGCGAGCTCGGGGCGGACGCCATGCTGGTATTCTCCCGCGAGACCTCGACCGAGACACGTCACCTGGGAGCCTACGAAGTCGTGTTCGGTCTCCAGCGCACGACCGCAGACCCGGACAGGATGGCCGGGGGTGGCACCCGAACCGATTTTGCAGTCGCGGAGCGCCGCACAAGCGCCGCCTCGCTCGATCGGCTCTGCCGCGAACTGGCCGGTCGCCGGACACTGGTGCCCGGGTGGGCCGCGGCGCACGGGGGCGGCGGGCCGCGCCCCCCCGCAACGCCGGAAGAGCTGGCTCTTGAAGAAATCCTGGAGGCGTTGGCCGCCTCTGGTCTCACGGCCGACATTGTGGAGGACATCGAATCGCGCCTGCGCATCCGCCGCGAATCGCTGGACATCGCCAGCGGCCCGACCGCACGGCAACGGGTGGAAGAGGAGCTGAGCCGGCGTCTCTCGGCTGACGCCGCGGTTGGTTTATCCCAAGGAGGTGCCCGCTGCGTGGCTGTCGTGGGTCCGCCCGGCTCGGGCAAGACGTCTTCCCTGGTGAAACTCGCGGTCCGCTGCGGCCTCGAGGAGCAGCGCCCCGTGCAGATCCTTTCCCTGGACATGTATCGCGTCGGAGCGGCCGAGCAGCTCCGCTCGTTCGCCGCGATTGCAGGCCTCGGATTTGAAACGATCGAAACGCCTGGGGCCCTGGCCGCGGCGCTCGAGGCACACCACGCCAAAGACCTGATCCTCCTCGACACTCCCGGATACGCCGGCGGCGACGTAGATGCGGCGGCGGAGTTGGCCGCGTTGCTCGGCCGTCATCCCGAGATCGACGTGCACCTCGTGCTCCTCGCATCGATGAAGCCCGAGGACACGATGGACTGCGTCGCCCGCTTCGAGCCGTTCGCTCCCGGCAAGCTTCTCTTCACGCGCCTCGACGAAACCCGCTCGCCGGCCACGATTCTGGGTACGGCGATCCGCGCCGGAAGGCCGGTCTCGTTTCTGGCGACCGGCCAGAGGATCCCGGAGGACCTCCAGGAGGCGTCCATCGCCGGTCTGTTGAGTCTCGCGCTTCCAGCGGATACCCCGGAAACTGGGGCGGCTCCGCTGCTCGCGCGCCGGGCAGCCGCTTGAGATCGACCTACGCCGACAGCGAGATTGCGATGCATCCGTACCAGGCCACCACCGAGTCGCGAGCCGACGAGCGCGAGCGGCTGATCCTCGAGCACCTCCCCCAGGTGCGGCTGATCGCCCGCCGCATTCACGAACGCCTCCCCGAGAGCGTGAACCTCGACGATCTGATCTCCACCGGCATCGTCGGTCTCATCGCTGCCATCGACAACTTCGACGAGCGCCATAGCGTCAAGCTCAAGACCTATGCGGAATACAAGATCCGGGGCGCGATCCTTGACAGCCTGCGCGGCCTGGACTGGGCGCCCCGCCAGCAAAGAAAGAAGGCCAAGCGCATCGAAGCCGCTTTGGCGGCAGTCGAGCAGCGTGTGCACCGCTTGCCTACCGAGGAAGAGGTGGCCGAGGAGCTTGGACTTCCGCTCGACGAGTATCACGCCTGGCTCGTCGATGTGCGCGGTGTCAACCTGGGCAGCATTGAGACAGCGTCCGGGGCCGAGGACGGCCGGGATCTGTTGCAGTTCATCTCCGACGACGAGGAGCAGTGGCCTTCCCGGCTGCTGGAACGGGCCGAGCTGGAGCGCTTGCTCGCCCGGGCAATCGACAAGATGCCTTACATTGAGCGGACAATCTTGAGCCTGTACTACCACGAGGAGCTGACGCTGCGCGAAGTCGCAAAGGTCGTCAAGCTGCATGAGTCGCGCGTATCACAGTTGAAGAGCCAAGCCATTCTGCGGCTTCGCGCTTACATTCAGAAACAATGGCCGAGCGGACGCGGCTAGTTTGGCCTAAGGGTGGGAAGCGACGATGAACGAAGATCATTGCCCGCCGCCGGGTCACGTCGAAAGCTGGATCGAGCGCACCTGGCTGGAGGCGCTCTCCGAAACCTGGCACATGCTAACTGGTGAGTGCCCTGCCGCCGTAGCGGTGTCCGGCCCGCCACCCGGGGACTCGGCGTGGGTGAGCCGAACATTCGACGCCGCCACCGGGGCCGCGATTCACGTCGGTCTGGCGCCGGCCGTCCGCCGCCTGCTCGGCGGCGCCATTTTGCGGTCCGGCGGCCACGAGGAGTATGGCGGGGCCGAGGCCGAAGCTACCTGTGAGGACTTCCTGCGGCAGCTTCTGGCCGTTGTCGCGCGCAAACTGGGCGACCGCCTTCAAACGGAGGTTAGCGAAGCCGCCGACGGGAATAAACCTCCGCCTCCGGGTGCCGAGACGTTCGGAGTCAGGTTATCTCTTGCGGAGGATGCCGTAGCCGAAATCCACGCCTGGATCTCGCCCCAGTTGCAGGCCGCACTCGAAGGCGAGCCGCCGCGTCCGACGCTGACCGGCACGCTTGATCCCGGCTACGTCGCGGAAGCGGAAGTCGCGGGGCGGATACCGGAACAATCCATCGAGCTCCTGCTGGACGTCGAGCTACCGGTCAGCCTTTCGTTCGGACGAACCCACTTGCCGTTGCGGGACGTCCTGAAGCTGACCTCCGGCTCCATCGTCGAGCTGAATCGTTCGGTGTGCGAGCCGGTCGAGGTCATCGTCAACAACTGTGTCATCGCCCGTGGCGACGTGGTCGTCGTCGACGGCAACTATGGCGTCCGGATCACCCAGATTATCAGCCGGCACGAACGCCTGCGCACACTGCACTGAGAACGTCTTGCCGAATGGAGGAGGATGAATCTTGAGTAATCTTTGGTTGACGGTTCTTGCCGGCTTGCTGCTGACCGGCGGTCTGGTGGTGGGTTTCTGCCTGCTCTTCTCGCTCCGGCGAGCACTCCACCACGTAAGCGCTCTGGCGGCCGCGGTGCCTGCGGAGCTCGGAATCCGGCTCGAGAAGATCGAAGCCACCGTGAACGACCTCGGCCAACGCCAGGGAGAGTTGGAACTCCGCCTCAGCCGGCTGCCCCAGTTGTCGGCGCCGAAGCCGTCGATGAACCTGGCACGCCGGAGCCAAGCCCTGCGCATGTACCGCCGGGGAGAGCGCCCGGAGCAAATCGCCGCGGCGCTCGGCATTCCTCAAGGTGAGGTGGATCTCCTTCTCAAGCTTCACCGCTCCTTTGCCGCCTGACTCGCTCCAGGGAACATTCGTGAATGTTCCCTGCTATCAATGACGTGCGGCCTCTCGCGCCGGAGGCGCCCAGCCGCGCGGTTA
>CAYRPT010000390.1:0-4852 GCA_964425895.1 uncultured Solibacteraceae bacterium
CACCAGCCCACTTCAAACAGCGGCGAGTGCGGATTCCAGTAGACGAGCATGTGCCAGATGTTCCACGGCAAGCCCAGGTCGAACAGCAGCCCGGCCGCCACCGCCACGTACCCCAGGAACGCCGTGAGAACGGCCGGCCGCACCACGGCGTGAAATCGCTCCAGCTTGAAAATGTAAACGGTCGCCGTCACGATGAACCCGCCCGCGGCCAGCGCGACCCCGCTCATCACGTCGAAGCCGATCCAGACGCCCCACGGGGTGGCGTCCGACAGGTTCGTCGTTGCTCCGAGGCCGGTGAGAAAGCGTGTCGCTCCCACCGCCGCGGCCAGTCCGGTCACGATCCAGAGAAACAGTTTGAGGCGGCGAACCCGGCTCATTGCCCGTCTCCTTCCCGCTGTTCTCCCTCCGCTTCGGTTTCCTGCTGGAGCTTCCGGCGCCGCTCGAGAATCCAGTTCAGCCCCGCCATCGCGGCGGCCACGCCCACAAACGTGAACGGCACCGCGTTCATCGCGAGCTTGGTGCGCTCGGGCATCGGCTCATCGTCCAGTTCCTTCCCATGACTGAGGAAATCCAGGCTGATGTCGGAGATGTACAGCACCGAGGTTCCGCCCACCTCGTGCTCTCCCCACACCCGGTCGACGTATTGCCCGGGGTTCTCCGCAATCCTCCGGTGCGCCATCCGGATCAACTCCTCCCGGTCGCCGAAAACCGTCGCTCCGGACGGACAGACCTCCGTACAGGCTGGCTGCCGGCCCTCCCGCAGCCGCGTCTCGTAACAGAGCACGCACTTCCTGACGTAAGGAACCGTCTGGTCCCAGTCGTAGCGGGGTACTCCGTAGGGGCACGCCATCATGCAGTACCGGCAGCCCATGCATTTCTCCCCGTCGTAAACCACCGCTCCGAGCGCCGTCTTCTCCAGCGCCCCGACCGGGCACGAAGACACGCACGCCGGCTCCAGGCAGTGGCGGCACTGCTTGCGGACGTACCGGCCGTCGGGCCGGTCCACAATGGACGTCCAGTTGCGCGACGAAAGACCGTCGTCGAGGTTCCATCGCCGTGGCAAATCCGGCGGCAGCGAATTCACCTTCTTACAGGCCAGAACGCATTCCCGGCAGCCAATGCATTTGGTGGTGTCGGTGAGGATTGCGGCTTGCATGGACTACACCTCCTCCGTCGGAACGCTGATCCGGTCGGTCGCCAGCCTCGGCCGTTCCACCCATGTCGGCCGGTCTCCATAACCGAGCGTGGCCGCGATGCGCTGTCCGCCGCCCACCGGAAACTTCCACGCCAGTCCGCCCGCGAGCCGGGCCAGCGGCAGCAGCACGCAGTGGGCGATCTTGGTGAACGGGATCAGCACCATGATGAGGTTGGCCGAGTACACGTGCGCCAGCATCATCTGGGCGTACAAGCCCGGTGAGACGGACACGTTCGCGCAGACGAAGCCGGTGGCGAACGGCGTCAACAGGATCAGCGGCCAGGCATAATCCTGTCTCCGGCTCAGCGCCCTCGCCCCGCGGTGCAAAGCCCGGCCGAGGAAGAGCCCGAGCGCGGTCACGATGGTTGCGGCCGTCAACACGTCGGCGGCCGCCTGTGGGAGGCCGGGCCACCGGATGCCGGCGCCGCGTTCCCACAACAGGATATGAGCGGGCAGTAGCAGCGGCACCAGAATCAAACCCACGTGAAACAGGAACGACACGGCGCTGTAGACCGGCCGCTGGCGCCATAGCCCGGCAATCGGGACCAGCCAGCTTAAGGTCGTCTTCGCCAGGTCCGCCCACGGCAGCTTCTTGTCCGGAGCCCGCAGCAAAGCTTCCCCCATCTGGAACAGGGTCAGGACGAGGATGCGCAGCAGCCCCAGGATCATCACGGCGAACGCAAACCGGAACAGCGGTCCGCGTCCGAACTCCAGCCAGGCTTCCACGACTATCTGCCTCCTTCCGGCAACTTATGTAAAACCGCGGTCCGCCGGCCGGAATAGCTGCCGGGATGGAGCGTTAGGTTTCTCCTGCCGGCGGCGCCCCTCCGGACCTCTCCCTGCCGGTTGCTACCGGCTCGCGCCCATGGGGTCCGCATCAGCTACCTCCACCTCGTCCCGGCGCCCGTCCTCCTCGAAGACGATCGCCTTGTACAGAAGGTCATGCAATCCGACGATCTCGCAATTCACCTTCTGGTCTTCCATGAGCTCCCGGAGTTGCTTCTTGCAGTTGGCGCACGGAGCGATGCAGTACTTGGCGCCCGTGGCGCGGATCTGCTCGGCCTTTACCTTGCCGCCCACGCCCGTGCGGTACGGCCGGATTTCGTCGATCGACACCGTTCCGCCGCCTCCCCCGCAGCAGATGTTGTTCCGCCCGCTCGGCGTCATCTCCACGTAGTTCTTGCAGAAGGCCCGGATCAGCTCGCGGGGCTGGTTTACGATCCAGCCGGGACGCGCGATGTTGCACGGATCGTGGTAGGTCACCTTGTCCGTGATCGCGTCCGGGTTAAGCTTCAGCCGGCCCTGCGTCCACGCCTGCCACGTGTATTCCATGATGTTGATCACCGGCTGCGCGGCCGGGCCGCCGCAGAAAGTCGGGTAGAAGTACTTCGCCGTGCGCGAAGCGTGGCCGCACTCGCCGATCAGAATCTTCCGGACCTTTAGCCGGTCCGCCTCGGCCCGTATCTTGCCGAGAACTTCCTCCATCACGTGATCGCTGTAGAAAAGACCGTAGTTGATGCCGTCGTAATACTTGGTCCCGATCGTCCAGGAATCGCCCGTGGCGCGGAAGACGGCCGCGATTCCCATCAGCGTATCGGCCTCCATCATGTAATCCGAGACCGGCGCCATGAACAGGTACTCCGCGCCCTCCTGATCGATCGGAAAAGGAATGTCGATCCCCTTTTCCTCCTGCATGTCCTCGCTGAGGAACTCCAGGCTGTCCAACAGCGCCGGCACCGGAATCGCCGATGTGTTCGCCGTCTTGCCGATGAGCTGCTCGCGCGTGCTGACGACCAGCGCCCGCGGAGCGATGCCGATTTCCGAGAGGATGTACCGCGCGAGATGCGTGACCAGCCCGTGGTCGATCCCCATCGGGCACTCGATCGTGCAGCGGCGGCACGCCGTGCAGTTGTAGACCGAATCCGCCAGCTCCTGAAGACGCTGATCCGTCAGGCCGGGATCGTGGAGCAGGCTGCCCCGGAGGACCCCCGACATCGTGAAATGCCGCCGGTAGACCGACAGCAGCAGCTCCGAACGGTAGCACGGAATGTCCTTCGGATCGCCGGTTGCCATGTAGATCTGGCAATGGGTGGCGCACCGCGAACACTTCGCGCTGACGCGCGCGAACACGTCCAGCGCCAGTCGGTAGTTGCTGTGTTTGAGAATCGCCGCGAAGGCCTGAAGAAAACGCCGCGGCCGGTCCTCGACGTCGAAATCCTCCACATGGTACCGGACCGGCAAGCGCTGCCGCGCGATGACCTCCGGTTTCTTCTCCGTCTTGTAAGCCCGCTCGAGTTCACTCGCAGATAGAAGCATGGGAGTCGCCTGTTCAGGAGTTGAAACCCCGTTAATCTGTTTTTCTAAGTCCAATTTACCGGAGATCTGCTGCGGGAGCAACCATGAGGAAGATGATCAAACCTGTATGTTTTGATCCGGATTCCCCGCGTCCCGCCGTATCGCCGCAGGCGCCGCCCGCCTGTTGAGGAATCCTACAGGAGTGCGGAAGGCGCTTTCCGGAACACCAGCGACGCCTCGGCACATGGCCTGCCGGCGTGGCTGGCAAGACTGCCCGCTCCACCGTCTCGCGTGGAGCGCGCCGCCAGGCGTGCAACGCCGGCAGTCATGCCGGCGGCCGGCCGGCCTCCCTCAAGGCACAAGGGCAGCCTGCGAAGGCGTTTTATGATCAATGCTATCCGCGGCGAAGAAATCGGCCGGTCGCTGCTTCGTGGATTTTCACGGCCGCAATCACACCAGCGCGGACAGCGTCGTATTCCTGGACGCGCACCAACCTCCGGAGGCACTTCAGACTCCTTACTCCTTACTCCTGACTCCTGGCCCCTGGCTCCTTACTTCAGACTCCTTACTCCTGACTCCTTACTCCTGACTCCTGTCTCCTGCCTGGTCAACGCTTCCGGCGCGCCTTCTCTTCTTCCTTCCAGGCTTCGCGATCGGCCTTGGCTTGCTCGCGTTCCCACTCCCGGCGGTCCTTCTCTCGCTCGCGAAACGCCTCCCGCCGTTCCTTCTCCCATTCCCGGGCCGCCTCGGCGCGGTCTTTCCAGCGCCCCCGGCCTCGCCCGAAGTCCGCATCGTCATAGACCGGATAGCGGCCTGGATGAGAGGGGTAGCCGATGTCGCAACCGCCGCACCCTTCCGCCGGTCCGCCGCTGCCAAAGACGACCTCCACGCGGCCTTGACCCCACAGGTCTCTCCGCTCATCCGCCTGGGCGGAGCCAGTCAGAATGACGCCTGTTCCGAGTATCACCAGCGCCCATTGCTTGCAGGTCATCATGATGTGTTCCTTTCGTTTCCTGTGGCTCGATTCTTCGGTACGTTTTCATGACCGCCACGAGTACAGCTTCTCGTATGCACGCCGATCTCCATACTGAATCCGTTGATAACAAGCTTGTTACGCATCGCGCTTCACCGCGCCGGCTGGCCGAAAACCACCGCTGCGGCTGTAACGGACCAACCTCAGCTATGAGCGGAGTGGAGGCAGGCACAACGGACAGCCTGACGCAGAGCCATTGGCGTACTCACCAAGGAGACGGAGCCCAGTGCGACGTTCGAGATTTTGGCTCCGTCCCCGTGGAGCGGGCACCGATCACGCCCTGTCACTAGATACTCCCCGAGGGTCGATATTGTCCAATCTTCGGCGGC
>CAYRPT010000391.1:0-4851 GCA_964425895.1 uncultured Solibacteraceae bacterium
GGAGGGATCGCGCACGACGCGGATAACGTCCCGCAGCCAGATGACGCGTCCTTGAGCCGTCCGGGCGCGGTACTCGCAGCTTCGCGACTCGGTGCTGGAGACAGCGGCGCGGAGGTAGGCAAGGACCCAGTCGCGGTCCTCCGGGTGGATCCGCTCCGCATAGAAGCCGGGTCTGGCGGTCCATGCATCAGCCGGGAAACCCAGCATCGCTTCGGCGCGGCCGCCCACGTAGGTGAAGGACAGCGTCTCCGGATCGCGTTCCCACAAGACGGCGTCCAGGTTTTCGAGCAATCCGCGCCGGGCGGCTTCGGCGTCCTCGGGCGGGGGACCCGAAGGCGTTTCCCGATCGTAGACGACCAGCAGGATTTCCGGTTCCGCCTCGTCGTCCCAGCCCCTGGAGCGCTGGATCGAGACCCGCAGCGGCTTCGGCCCCTCGTCGCTGACGTATTGAACCGCCAGGTTATGGCGCGGGTTTCCGGTATCGAGAACCTCACGGGCGGCTTCGGCGATCTCGCCGCCGGGGAATAGATCCTTCAGGTGGGTCGACCCCAGGTCCGCTTCGGAAACCCGAAAAATCTGCCGGAAGCAGCGGTTGGCGGAAAGGAAGCCCAACTTGGCATCGAGGACCGCGAGTCCGACGGGCATGGCGGCCACGATCTCCTGGTAGTAGCGCCGCTCGGCTTCCACGAGCGCCATCAGCCGGGCGACCTCGCGAGCACGCCATTGCTCCAAGTCCGATCTCTTCATTCAACGATTGGTCTCACTTCAGTGTCGGAAGAATGCCCGCACGCCGCAAGAGTCCCCGGTCCCATTGGTTCAACACGGCCCGCCTAGTACCCCCTACCAGCTTCAACGTACGACGCTCCCCACGGATGCGGAGAGCGCCGGGGGCCACCCCGGAAAGAGCCCCCGCGCCCAGTGGGTTCTTACAACAAGAGACGACCGCGCGGAGCCCGGCCCCATTGGCGGACTGGCGGCGGCAGGGCGGCGGATCTCATCGCCGCTCATGCTACAACAATGTGGAAGGAGATGGATTCCTGACTATGTATTCCGATCTGTTTTCGCTGGAAGGCCGCGTGGCCGCGGTGGTGGGGGGCGGAGGGGTGCTAGCTGGCGAGATGGCGATGGGACTGGCCGCCGCCGGGGCCGATGTCAGCATTCTGGACTTCAACCGGGAGAACGCGGAGAGCCGGGCGGAGGCCGTCCGCGCCCTCGGGCGGCGGGCTCAGGCTATCAAAACCGACGCTTCAAAGAAATCGGATCTTGAAGCGGCCCTGGAAGCCATTCTTGGCGAGTTTGGCCGGTTGGACATCATCATCAACGCGGCCGGTATCAACTCGCCGACGCCGTTCTTTGAGATCACCGAGGAGGAGTGGCACCGCATCCTCGACGTGGATCTCAAAAGCGTGTTCCTGGCTTGCCAGATCTTTGGAAAGCACATGGTGGATGCGGGGCGCGGCGGTTCCATCATCAACATCTCGTCGGTTTCCTCCGGGCCACCGCTGTCGAAGGTTTTCACTTACGGCGTGGCCAAGGGCGGCGTCAACCAAATCACGATGTTCCTGGCCCGCGAGTTCGCTCCACATCGGGTCAGGGTGAATGCGATCGTGCCCGGTTTCTTCCCGGCCGAGCAGAACCGTAAGGTGCTGACACCGGAGCGGATCGAGCGGATCATGAGCCATACGCCGATGAATCGGTTTGGCGAGGCGGGAGAGCTTGTCGGCGCCACGATTTTTCTAGCCTCGGAGCAGGCGGCTTCCTTCGTGACGGGGGCGATTATCCGCGTGGACGGCGGCTTTCTGGCGACAACTATATGAAATGAAAAGGTCTGGCCGGTCTGGACGCGACGCCGCCACCCGGCGGACGGCGCCGGCAGGGTCGGCGCCGGCTGAAAGCGACGGGTAGAATTTCTCTACGCAGAGGTTGCATTCTCCGACATTCTTTCGCCATAATGAACGCAGTTACAGAAGTCAAACGTCTGTAATTGGCGCCCGCCGGCAGGCTACCGATTCCGGGGGGCGCACAGCTCGGCGGAGGCGTTCAAGCCAAGGCATTCCTCCTCCGTGACCTTGGCGAAACCCTCCGAGGGGAACATTATCCGTCATCGATCAAGGCTGGACGATTGATGTACGGGTTCCCTCAGCGCCTCCGCCGCCCTCCTCGCCGCCACAATCGAAAGTGGGCGGCCGCTTCGCCGCCGGACCTGGGCGCCCACCGCCAAGCATGGTAGGATACGCGCCAAGGGGCATGCGGAGCCATACCTTCCTGGTGACGGCGATTCTTGTGGCTGGGTGCGGCAGCAGACCGGACGCCGGGGGGCCGCGCGCCATGGCTCCTTCGGCTCCACCGGCCTCCGATGCGGGATACGCCAAACCGGAGTCGTGCGCCGGCTGCCACGGTGAGATCTACCGGAACTACCGGCAGACGGGCATGGGACGGTCGTTCGCCGCCGCGCGACCGGAGAAGATGATCGAGGATTTCTCGCGGAACACCACCTTTCACCACGAAGCCTCGGGCCGCTTCTACACGATGATCGAGCGCGACGGGCGATACTTTCAGCGCCGCCACCAGGTGGACGCTCAGGGCCGCGTGATGAACGTCTTGGAGAAAGAGATCCATTTCGTCATGGGCTCCGGCAACCATGCCCGCACGTATCTGCATCGCGCCGCCGACGGGAGGATCTTTGAACTGCCGCTGGGCTGGTATGCCGAACGCGGAGGGTTTTGGGCCATGAGCCCCGGCTATGACCGCCCGGACCATCCCGGATTCCGCCGCGCCATCCCCGACGACTGCATGTTCTGCCACAATGGCTATCCCACGCTGCCTGAGCGAAGCCGCGACCATGGGGCCGATGCGGCCTTCCCCGAGACGCTGCCCGAGGGTATCGACTGCCAGCGCTGCCACGGTCCGGGGCGCCGTCACGTGGAGGAGGCAGGCGCCGGGCGGCCCAAAGAGGACGTGCGGAAACTCATTTTCAACCCGGCCGCCCTCAGCCCGGAACGCCAGCTTGAACTATGCATGCAGTGCCACCTGGAGTCGACCAGCCGGGCGCTTCCGTACGCGATTGTCCGGTTCGACCGAAAGCCGTTTTCCTACCGGCCGGACGAACCTCTGGCGAACTACGTCCTTCATTTCGACTATGCCCCGGGAAGAGGGCCGGAGGACCACTTCGAGATTGCCCACGCCGCCTACCGCCTCCGGAAGTCGCGGTGCTTCACCCGGAGCGGCGGCGCATTGGTCTGCACCACGTGTCACGATCCGCACGAGGCGAAGCGGGGCGCCGAGGCGGCGCGCCACCACACGGACATCTGTCTGCGCTGTCACAAAACACCTCACTTGGCGGGCGCCGGAAAGCCCCTCGCCGCGGCTGAGGCTGCCGCCGGGTGCGCCGGCTGCCACATGCCGAAACGCCGTACCGACGACGTCGTCCATGCCGTGATGACCGACCACTACATCCGGAAGCGGCAGCCCCAGCGCGACCTGCTCGCGCCGCTTCGGGAAGTGCACGAGTCAGAGGCCACCGCCTACCGCGGCGAGGTAAGCCTGTACTATCCCCGGGAGCTTTCCGAAGGGGCGGACAAGGATCTGTACCTGGCCACCGCCCAGGTGTATGCCGGCGCGAACCTGAACGACGGCATTGCCCAGCTCGAGCAGGCGGTCCAAAGGCGCCGGCCGGCTGCGCCGGAGTTCTACCACCAGCTTGCCGAGGCCTATTTTCGCACCGGATCGGACGAGGCGGCCGCGGCCTGGTATCGTGAGTCGCTCACGCGGGATCCCGGCTATCTGCCGGCCATCCGGAACCTGGGTGCTACACTGAACCGGCTGGGACGATTCGCAGAGGCGGCTGACGTCCTCGAGCGCGCTCCCAATGACGCGGCGGCGCTCAACAACCTCGGCGACACCCTGCTCAACCAGGGGCGGGCCGCTCAAGCGGCGCAGACGTTGCGGCGGGCGCTCGCCATCGATCCGGAATCGCCGGAGGCGCTGAACAATCTCGGCACGGCATTGGCGCGGTCCGGCGATATCGCGGACGCCTGGCAGGTATGGCGGTCGGCGATCCGCGTCAAGCCGGACTTCGCGCTGGCCCACAATAACCTGGCCAACAGCCTGAACGGCGCCGGCCGGTGGGAGGAGGCGCGGCTCCATTTCGAGGAGGCGCTGCGGGACGCTTCCTACGCGGTGGCACGGTACAACTACGGGACGGCGCTGGCCGAGCGGGGCGAGCTCGATGCGGCGGAGCGGCGCCTGACGGAAGCCGTGCGGCTCGATCCAAGCCTGGCCGAGGCCCACCTCAACCTGGGCAACATTCGGGCGGTGCGGGGCCAGCCCCAACAAGCCGTGAGGCACTTCACCGACGCTCTCCGGGTCCGGCCCGGCTTCGGGCGGGCGCGGCTGAACCTTGGTGTGGCCTTGGCCGAGCTCGGCCGGACGCCCGAGGCGATCGAGCAGTTCCGGACGGCGGCCAAGGATTCGGACGAGGGTGTCCGCTCGCTGGCCGAACGAGCTCTCCAGAGGATGCGGTAGCGGCCGGAGGCGCCGCGCGCCGGACCTTCATTCCGTGGCGAGACCCTGGGCCCTTCCGAAGTAGTCGATCCGGCCCACCTGTCCGCCCTTGAACACGATTTCCAGGCCGTCCACGGAATCGGTCCCGTGCGCGAGGCACAGCGGGCCGCCGGGCTGGATGGGCGCCGCCAACTCGAGCGAGGTGATGCCGAGCTCCTGGCCGACGAACGCCGATGTGTCGCCGCCCACCACCATCACCCGGCGGAGTTTTCGAGCGCCCAGAATGCGTCGGAGCAACCGGCCCAGTGCGCGGCCAATGGTCTGGCCGACGGAATCGGCGCCGCGCTC
>CAYRPT010000392.1:0-4851 GCA_964425895.1 uncultured Solibacteraceae bacterium
AGCGAGGCCGCCCAGCGCAGCACACAGATCAGCCTGATCGCCAGCGTCGCCAACATGGATGTCCTCCCCTGCGGCCGCACCGAGCCCGGCTTGCGGATTCAGCCGGCGCAGATCCACCGCCTCACCGGCTTTGCCCGCCGGCATTACGGCGTGATCTGCGCCGATCTGTCTGGAAACCTGGAGAAGTACTCGGTGGAGCTCATGCTCGATTCCAAACGGATCTTCCTGGTTACCACTCCGGAGATCCCGCCGCTCCACCTGGCGCGAGAACGGTTCCGCTTCCTGCGCGAGCTCGACGTCGCCGATCGGGTGAGTATCCTGCTCAACCGTTGGAGCCGGCGGAACAACATCACGGTCGAGCAGATCGAGGACTTGCTGGACGCGCCGGTGTTCGCCACCCTTCCCAACGACTACGTCGGCGTTCACGAGGCGCTCGTCGCCGGCAGACCGGTCCGCGAGGAGATCGAGCTGGGCAAAGCGTTCCGGGACATCGCCCGGCGGATCATGGAACCCGCGGCGCCCAAGGAGGAGAACCCGCGGAAGAAGAGCTTCCTCGAGGTTTTCTCCATTCGGTAACCGGCGCTCCGCCGAACGCCCGCAAAGCTCTCGTCTCTCACCCGTTCCTTCCGATACCCGCCACGGCGTTGACCAGTACGAACACCATCCCCAGCGGGATGAGGATTTTCCACCCGATATTCATGAGCTGGTCATAGCGGAAGCGGGGGAAGGTGCCGCGGATCCAGATCATCAGGTAGATGACGGCCGACACCTTGAGGAAGAACCAGAAGACGGGGATGATCGCGGCGTTGACCGGCGGGATCAAAAAGACGAGGCCGGAGGCGATCAGGCCGAGGGCCAGCACCACCATGAACACGGCGCGCCACTCGCTGCGCGGCCGCAAGCGGATCCCGAGACGCAGCGACAGCAATCCCGAGCCGGCGAAGAGTATCACGGGGAAAGCATAGTTGAGCGGAACCTCCAGCCAGCCGGCGTTGGGAAACGGCCGGAGCCAGCCGCCCCAGAACAGCGTGACGCCCGCGCCCGCGATCACGAAGATGCTGGCGTACTCGGCCAGAAAGAACAGCGCCCAGCGAAAGCCGGAGTACTCGGTCATAAAGCCGGCCACCAGCTCGGATTCCGCCTCCGGCAGATCGAACGGCGCGCGATTCGTTTCGGCAATCGAGGCGATCAGGAAGATCATGAACGGCACAAACATCAAGCCGTAGTTGTCGAACGCGAACCAGACGCCGCGCTCCTGCTGCCGCCGCACGATTTCGACCATGCTGAGCGTGCCGGCGGACATGACTCCGGCGATCAGTCCCAAACCCATCGCCACCTCGTAGCTCACCAATTGGGCCGAGGAGCGGAGCGCGCCCAGCAGCGGATAGTGGCTGTTCGACGCCCAGCCGCCGATGATGATGCCCAGAATGCCCACGGCCGACATGGCGGTGATCACCAGCAGCCCCACGTTGACGTCGATCACGCGGATTTGCTCGCTGAACGGCAGCACGGCAAACGAGGCCAACGCCGTGACCGTCGAAAGCACCGGCGCTACCCAGAACAGGGACCGGTCCGCCGCCGCGGGAATAATGTCCTCCTTCTGCAGCAGCTTCACCGCGTCGGCCAGCGGCTGGAGGATGCCGTGCGGGCCCACCCGCATCGGGCCCAGGCGTACCTGGAGATCCGCCAGCACCTTGCGCTCCACCAGGACGATGTAGCCGGCCAGCAGCGGAAACAGGCCGATGATCACCACGGTGACAATCAGCGGCGTGGTAAGCGGGTGTTCCAGCAGGGTCTGCATAGTCACCTATCGAAGCACTGAGATCTGCGCAAACCGCAAGAACGGTTCGGGGTAAACGCCGATGCCGAGCGTGGCCAGGCCCGTAAGTGCCAGCGCGACCCGCAACCCGAGGCTGGTGGCGAGCGGCGCCGTCTCCACCAGGTCGCTGACGAACATCGCTTTCACCAGGCGGAAGTAATAGTAGATGGCAATGGCCACGAACAGCGCGCCCACCACGGCCAGCAGGTACTGTCCGGTCTCGATGAGGGACAGGAAAATGTAGTACTTGCCAATGAAGCCCGCCGTGGGCGGGATGCCGGCCAGCGATAGCAGAAAAATGAGCATCAGGATGGCGTAGCCGGGGCTCCGGTGCATGAGGCCGGCCAGGTCGTCCACGTCCTCGCCGATGAGTTCGCGGCGCCGGAGCGCCACCACCACCAGAAAAGCACCGAGCGTCATGAAGGCGTAAACGCCGATATAGACGGCGACGCCCTTCAAGCCGGTCTCGTTTCCGGCGACCAGGCCGAGAAGGATGTAACCGGCGTGCGAGATGGAGCTGTAAGCCAGCAGGCGCTTCACGTTGTTCTGGGTAACGGCGGCGATGTTGCCTACCAGCAAGCTCAGCAGCGCGACCGCCACCAGCAGCGGCACCCAAGTGGCGCGCGCGCTCTCCAGTGGCCCGAGAAAGATCCGCATCAGGAAGGCGAAGGACGCCGCCTTGGATCCGGTGGCGAGGAAAGCGGTCACGGTCGTGGGCGCACCCTCGTAGGCGTCCGGGGCCCACATGTGAAAGGGTACGGCCGAGATCTTGAACAGCACGCCGACGCTGATGGTGGCCAGCGCCAGGATCACGAGGGGATCGAGCGGCGGCCGGGAGGCCAGCGCGTTGCCCACCTCGAGCAGCTTCGTGGACCCGCTAACGCCGTAGAGGATGGAGAAGCCGTAGGCCAGAAAGCCGCTCGAAAAGGCGCCTAACAGGATGTATTTCATCGCGGCTTCGTTGGAGCGCCGCTGCTGGCGGAGAAAGCCGACCATCGCGTAGAAACAGAGCGCCATCAGCTCGATGCCGACGAACAGCGTGACCAGGTCGGAGCCCGCCGCCATGAAGAACATCCCGCACTGGGCAAGCAGGATCAACCCGTAGTATTCGCCGTGGTGCTCCTCTTCGATTTCCAGATAGCGGTAGGAAACGATGGCCACCACGAGCGAAATCGCGACGAAGAGCCAGTTGAAGAAAAGGGTGAAGCCGTCGATGGTAAGAGAACCGTTGAACGCGGTGATTTCAGCCAGTCCGTGCGCGGAAAGAAAACTCTGCTGGCGCCACAGGCCGGCGCCGGTGAATGCTTCGCCGAGAATCAGGAAGCCAATCAGCCACTTGCGCTGGCGCGGTTCGGGGAAGAGGAAGAAATCGAACAGGAGGACGGCACACCCGAACAGCGCCAGCATGATGCCGGGGATGAGCACGAAGTGGTCGGTGCTCGTGTAGAACTCAGTCATCGGTTCGTCGCCTCCAAGGAGCCGCGCGGAAGCTCCGGCCGCGCATCGGCCGCGGCGGGGTGGCTCTCGAAGTAGCCAGGCCGGACGCGCTCCACGATCCGCGCCACGGGCTTCTCCAGGATCTCAAAGTACGGTTTCGGGTAGACCCCGATCCACACGGCCCAGATCATCAGCGGCGCAAAGACAAGCCATTCGCGCAGGCTGAGATCCGGGAGCTTCAGGTTCTTGGGATTGTCGATGCGGCCGAGCATCGTCCGCTGGTACAGCCAGAGCAGGTAGGCCGCGCCGAGGACCACGCCGGTCACCGCCAGCGCCGCCCAGATGCGGTTCGCTTCAAAGGCGCCCTGAAGAATGGTGAACTCGCCGACGAAGCCGTTGAGCAGGGGCAGGCCGACGGAGCTCAGCATGGCGAACGCGAACACGAACGAGTAGTTCGGCATCACGTGCGCCAGCCCGCCGTAATCTTTGATGAGCCGCGTGTGGCGCCGCTCGTACACCACGCCGACGATCAAGAACAGCATGCCGGTCGAGATGCCGTGGTTCACCTGCTGAATGATGCTGCCGGCCAGGCCATTCGGATTCAGCGCGAAGATGCCCAGCGTACAGAAGCCGAGGTGGCTCACTGAGGAGTACGCGACCAGCTTCTTCCAGTCGTCCTGCATCAGGCTCACCAGGGCGCCGTAGATGATCCCCACGAGCGAGAGCACGATCATGGCCTGGACAATCCAGGGGTCGATGGCCGCCTTCGGCAGCAGGGGAAGCGAGAAGCGGATGAACCCGTAGGTTCCCATCTTCAGCAACACCGCCGCCAGAATCACCGAGCCCGCGGTCGGGGCCTCCACGTGCGCATCGGGCAGCCAGGTGTGGAACGGGAACATCGGCACCTTGATGGCGAAGCCGACGAAGAAGGCCCAAAAGACCCACTGCTCGAGGTAGAGCGGCATCGAGGTCCGCATCAGCTCGCCGACGTCGAACGTATAGACGCCGTGCTGGCCGAAATGCTGGAAGTAGAGCGTCAGGATGCCGAGCAGCATCAACGCGCTGCCGGCAAGCGTGTAAAGGAAAAACTTGATGGCCGCGTAAAGCTTTCTCGGACCTCCCCAGACGCCGATGATGAAGTACATCGGCACGAGCACGACTTCCCAGAAGACGTAGAACAGCAGGAAATCGAGCGCGAGGAAGACGCCGATCATGCCTGTCTGCTGAAGCAGGAACATGGCATAGTACTGCTTCTCGTGCTTCTCGACGGCGTTCCACGAGGATAGGACGGCGACGAAGCCGCTGACGGTCGTGAGCATCACCAGCAGCAGGCTGATGCCGTCGATTCCCAGGTGGTAGGACGCACCCAGGGCGGGAATCCAGGGTGTCTTCTCGACCATCTGGAAACCGTCGATGCTCCGGTCAAAATGCACCACCAGCGGGATCGAAACGAGAAAACCGAGGAAGGCGGCGACGTTCGCCCAGAGCTTGATCAGCGTCTTGTTGCCGGCGGGCAGGAACAGCAGAACAATCATGCCCGCCAGCGGTGTGAACAGCACCAGACTCAGCAAATGTTGACTCATGGACGACTCATC
>CAYRPT010000393.1:0-4842 GCA_964425895.1 uncultured Solibacteraceae bacterium
CCGTGACGGAGCGGTGAAGCGCGACCACAACCGATAGCGCGCAGCCGATGCACGGAGAGAGGACATAATGACACAGCACATCGAGTTTCTGAAAGCGGCGCTCCAGAACAGGCGGTCCGAACTCGCGCGGTCGATTTGCTCACAGAGATCTCAACTGAATGCCTGTGAGGACGAGCACCAGGCGGTAGATCGGATGGACGGCATGAGGAGACGCAAGGAAGCGGTTACGTTCCTGAATTCGTTGACCCGCACACTGGCATCTGTGGATGCTGCACTGCTGGCGATGCAAAAAGGTTCATACGGTACTTGCGCCGAATGCGGCAAGCCGATCGCTATCAGACGGCTACAAGCCATCCCTTGGGCGTCACACTGCATCCGGTGCCAGGAGATGCTCGATCGTGGCAACCACATGCGCGCGGCAATCCGGCGTTGGGACGAGGCAGCATAGCCACATTCCTGGTGCCGCGGATCATTGAATAAAGGAAGTCTATGACATCGCAAAACGACTCGCGAGTTGCTTACTTCTCCATGGAGATTGCCCTCAACCCTGCCATGCCGACGTACTCAGGCGGACTCGGCATTCTGGCCGGCGACACATTGCGCGCCGCCGCCGATCTTGGCGTCCACATGGTGGCTGTCTCGCTGCTTCACCGGAAAGGTTACTTCCGGCAGCATGTGGACGAACGTGGCAACCAGCATGAAGAATCCGCGCCCTGGTCACCGGATCAGTTCCTGGAGCCAATGAAACCGGTCGTCACGGTATCGATCGCGGGCCGCGAAGTCCGCGTCCGGGCGTGGCGGTACGTCATCGAAGGAATCACCGGGCATGTCGTGCCGGTCTATCTACTGGACACGTCGCTTGCCGAGAATACTCCCTGGGACCAGACGCTTACCGACAATCTCTACGGCGGAGACACCTACTACAGGCTGTGCCAGGAAGCGATACTGGGCATCGGCGGAGTAGAGATCCTGCCGAGGCTTGGGCACCACCACATCGGCAGCTATCACATGAATGAAGGCCATTCGGCCCTATTGGGCGTCGCGCTGGTCGAACAGCGCCTCGGGGCTCGCCCGCTCCGGTCGGCGACCGACGAGGATATCCTCGCCGCCAGGCACAAGATTGTCTTCACAACTCATACGCCGGTTCCCGCGGGGCATGACCAGTTTCCCATGGACATGGTTCGCGACGTTTTGGGTGAGGACCAGGCATGGGCGGTGCAGCGCACCGGCGCCTGTCCAGATGGGTCGCTGAATATGACCCTGCTCGCGCTCTTCTCGTCACGTTACATCAATGGCGTCGCAATGCGTCACGGCGAGGTGTCGCGCACTATGTTCCCGCAGTATCCGATCCGCGCGATCACGAACGGAGTTCACGCCGCGACCTGGACGACCGCTCCATTCCGTCAACTGTACGATCGTCACATCCCCGAGTGGAAATACGACAACCTGTACCTCAGATACGCCCTCGGGATTCCGATTGAAGAGATCCGCGAGGCTCACCTGGAGGCGAAGAAAGCGCTGGTCGGCGAGGTTCAACGCCGAACCGGGCAGGTTCTGGACCCGAGCGTGATGACGATCGGGTTCGCACGGAGGGCGGCGACCTACAAACGAGGAGACCTGATTTTTCGCGACCGCGACCGTCTGCGATGGATCGCGCGCACCGTCGGGGGTTTGCAGATCGTTTTCGGCGGAAAAGCGCATCCACGGGATGGAGGCGGGAAGGAACTGATCCGAAGGATCACGGATCACGCGCGCGCACTCCACGACCAGATACGCGTCGTTTACGTACAAGACTTCGATTGGCAGTGGGCGCCTCTCCTCTACAGCGGCGTGGATCTCTGGCTGAATACCCCAAAGCGCCCGCAGGAAGCCTCCGGGACCAGCGGCATGAAGGCTGCTCTGAACGGAGTGCCGAGCCTCAGCATCCTTGACGGTTGGTGGGTCGAGGGATGCCTGGAGGGCGTCACCGGCTGGGGCTTCGGCGAGCACGCGGCAGATGCCGACGATGAAGCGTATGAGGCGGGATCGCTCTATCACAAGCTCGAGCGCGTCATTGTTCCGATGTTCTACTCGAACCCCGATGCGTACGCGCGGGTAATGCGCGGCGCTATTGCGGCCAATGGCTCGTTTTTCAATACGCATCGCATGGTGTCGCAGTATCTCGATAACGCGTGGTTCCGTGAAGAGGAACGAGAGCTGGCGGAACAACAGTCGGCGTAGACGGCGTTCCCAATGAAGACACGAGTATCACACCGGGGTGTGGCGGAATCTGACCCTTTTTCGGCGGGTACGGCCTGTGCAGACCGCCGATCCGGGCAAGGCCGGTCAGAGCGAGGCCTCGGGCGCGCCGAACGTCAGGAAAGCCGTCACGCAGTTCACCGCTCTCGACAGCGGCGGCCAGGGTCGGCTGCCCGGACCTCCATCACGCGGACCGGGCATCTTTCACGCTACCGGTACGCCGGGATGCCGGTGACGCGCTCGCCAATGATCAGGGTATGGATGTGATCCGTGCCCTCGTAGGTTTTCACCGTCTCCAGGTTGGCCATATGGCGCATGAGAGGGTACTCGTCCATGATGCCGTTCGCGCCCATCAGATCCCGGCCGAGCCGGGCGCATTCGAGGGCCATGGCCACGTTGTTCCGCTTCAGCATCGAGACGTGGGCCGCCTCCGCCTTCCCCTGATCTTTAATGCGCCCCACCTGGATCGCCAGTAACTGCGCCTTGGTGATCTCAGTGATCATCCACGCCAACTTCTCCTGCACGAGCTGGTGCGAGGCGATCGGCCGGTCGTCGAATTGCTTCCGGTCCAGGCAATACTGGCGCGCGGTCTCATAGCAGTCCATGGCGGCCCCGATAGCGCCCCAGCCGATGCCGTACCGGGCCTGCGTCAGGCAGCTCAGCGGCGTCTTCAGTCCCACCGCGCCCGGCAGGGCGTTCTCCTCCGGAATGCGGCAGTCCACCAGCGACAGGCTCGATGTCACCGAGGCCCGCATCGACAGCTTCCCGTGGATGTCCGAGGCGGTGTACCCCGGTGTACCCTTCTCGACGAGAAACCCCCGCACGCGCCCTTCGGCCCGTGCCCAGACGATGGCTACGTCGGCGATGGTGCCGTTCGTGATCCAGGTCTTCTCGCCGTTGAGCACCCATTCGCCGCCGTCGCGGCGCGCCGTAGCGCGCATTCCTCCGGGGTTGGATCCGAAGTCGGGCTCGGTGAGACCGAAGCAGCCCAGCTTCCGCCCCGCCGCGAGTTCGGGCAGCCAGCGGCGCTTCTGGTCCTCCGAGCCGTACGCGTGAATCGGATACATGACCAGCGACGTCTGAACCGAGTTGAAGCTTCTCACGCCGGAGTCTCCCCGCTCCAGCTCCTGCATGATCAGCCCGTATTCGGCGTTGTTCATGCCGGCGCAGCCGTACCCTTCGAGGTTCGCTCCGAAGAAACCCAGCTCGCCCATGACCGGGACGATCCCGCCGGGGAAGCGGCCCTCGTTGTAGCAGTCGCGGATGACGGGTTTGACGTGGTCTTCCACGAACTGCCGGGCGGTCTGCCGGACCAGAAGCTCCTCTTCGGTGAGGAGCGAGTCGATGAACATGTAGTCAACGCCTCGAAAGAGCGGCATAAAGTCATTCTCGCGCAGTATGTTCCAGGGCGCTCCGGCCTGCTCAGGCAGGCGGGACCACGCGGCACCCCCCGCCCGAGGATGGGGAAACCACCAGCGCCCAACGGGCTGACGGAAACTCCTGCGTTCAGGCCCGGCGGGCTCGGCCGGCTAATCGACGGCCGGCGGATCGAGCGCGAGCGGGGCCTGAGCGGGCGGCGGCGGAGCGAACCCTCCGGGCTCCTGCCGGCTCTCCACCATCGCCGTCAGGTCCGGCGCCGGCCGGCCTTCCGCCAGAGCGGACAGCACCGGCGTGAGTTCCTTGAAGATCTGGACCGGCAGGGAGCTGGTGAAGCCGTACCCGGCCGCCTGCTCGCCCGGGACGAAGGCGGTGATCGTGCCGAAGTACCGGTCGCCCGCGAGAAAGACGAAGGTCGCCGTCCGATTCATCACCCGCGATTCGAGCAGGCGCCGGGCCGGCCCATACATCTGATAGCGGTTGTCTCCGGTTCCCGTCTTGCCGCCGACCGGCATCAGCGTTCCGTCGCCGAGCTTCAGCGCTCCTCGTGCCCGGATGGCGGTCCCTTGTTCGACGACGCCGGTGAGCTCCCGGCGCAGCAGTTGCGCAACTTCGGCCGGCATTGCCCGGGCGGGCCTCCCGGGACGCCGGACCAGGTTCGTCTCATAGGGTGTTTCGCGTGCAAGGTGCAGTTTCTCGATGCGTGCGCTGGGATATCGGACGCCGTCGTTGGCGATGATGCCGGCCAACTCCGCCAGAGCGGCGGGAGTGTCGCCGGAGGAGCCGAGCGCGGTGGCCAGCGACGGAACCAGCCAGTCGAAGGGATATCCGAATCGCCGCCACCTCTGGTGGATCGACTCGAAAGCATCCACCTCGAGCATGACCCGAATGGCTCGGTCCTGCGCCCGCCGGTTGCGGTTCACGAAGAGCCATTTGTAGGCCTGGATGCAGTAGGGCTCACTAGCCCGGAAAATCTCCCCCAAGCTGGCGCGCGGGTTCCCTGCGAGGTACTCGACCAACCAGAGTTCGAGGGGATGAACGCCCGAAATGTAGGCGCGATCCGCCAGGTCGAACTTACCCGGGCCGTAATCTTCGTAAGCCTTTTCGATGACCGTTTGCTTCAGATCCGGATCGAGGAGGCTGCCGATCAGGTACGCCGCCAGTCCGTCGATGCCGTCCTGAGGGAGCACGGACCGATAGAGGACCGCCAGCTTGGCGGGCGACTTC